>NZ_JBTNDH010000030.1:0-43551 GCF_054511095.1 Arthrobacter sp. TMN-49
CGACTTCCTCGACAGCGTTAACATCCCCCACATCCCTAGCGAACGTGACCTTTAGCTCCACAATGTCTAAGACGGGACACCACCCCCCCCCCCCCCCCCCCCCCACGTTCCAGCGCCGAGCCATTCCAACGGAGAGGTCTGCGGGTCAGCGCTCCGGCGGGCGGGTTGCGCGCAGGCGGATCAGCCGCAGGCAGATTCCCACAGCAAACATGGCCAGGCCAACCCCCACCGACAGCGGCGGGAGTGTGGCCACCAAGACGACACACGCCGCGGCCCCGAGGACTTGGAGCACCTTGGGGTAGCGGCGGTCCTCGGCCGGTTGGGTGAATGCTGCAATATTGGCCACTAGGTAGTAGATCAGTACGCCAAACGAAGAGAATCCGATGGCGCCGCGCAGGTCAGCGAGCAGTATTACCGCGCAGATGACCACGGCCAGCACGGCTTCGGCCCGGTGCGGGACCTTGTGGCGGGGATGGATGGCGGACAGCCAATGTGGCAGGTCGTGTTCGCGGGCCATGGCCAGGCTTGTCCGGCCCAGCCCGGCGATGAGTCCCAACAGGGCGCCAAGGGCTGCCGCTGCCGCGCCGATTCCTACAATGGGTCCCGCCCACGCACCTGAGTCTGAACCGACGGCGTTGGCCAGAGGTGTGGGTGTCCCCGCCACGCCGCCCGGTCCCAACACGGCCAAGAGAGTGACAGCGATGACGGCATAGACAACGGCTGTGATGGTCAGGGCGATCACAATGGCCCGCGGGATGGTGCGCCCGGGGTTGCGAACTTCCTCCCCCATGGTCGCTATTCTCGCGTAACCGGCAAAAGCGAAGAACAACAGCCCGGCAGACTGCAGAATTCCGTACCAGCCACGCGCCAGCAGCCCGTCGCCCAGCATTTTTCCCGGGTCCGGCGCCGAACCGCCCCAGCATGCTGCCACGGCAAGACCCAACGACAAGATGACTCCCACCACCAGTATCCGGGTCAGCCCGGCCGTCCGGCTCACCCCGTGGTAATTCACGCCTGCCAGAAAGACCACGGCGGCGATCGCGACAGGGCGCTCCCACCCGGCCGGCGCCGCATAGGCGGCAAAGGTCATGGCCATTGCCGCGGCGCTGGCTGTCTTGCCAATGACAAAGCCCCACCCGGCCACGAACCCGGCCCAGGGCCCGATCCGCTCACGGCCGTAAAGGTAGCTTCCGCCCGAGCTCGGGTAGGCCGCGGCCAGCTGCGCTGACGAGGTGGCGTTGCACAAGGCCACCACGACGGCCACGAGCAGCCCGATCAGCAGTCCCGACCCGGCGGCCTGCGCGGCCGGGGTGAACGCGGCAAATACGCCGGCCCCGACCATCGACCCCAGACCAATGACAACAGCATCAAAAGTGCCCAGGCGGCGGGCAAGTGCGGCAGGGCTGCTCAACCGGGCACGGCTCCTTCAAACAGGTGATGGCCCGGTGGGAGCCGGGGTGGCCGTCGAAGACCGCCCCGACTCATTCAAGGGCGCCGGCATTCAACGGCGGAACAGCCACGATGATACTGCCCGAACGTGAACATCAGGAAAGCCGCAAAAATCTCCTGCCGGCCCTTGGCCGGGCGCCGCCGTCAGTGCCCCTGCCCCGACTCATAGCTGCTCACGGTTGCCGACACGTCGTCAAGGAAATCGTCCACCTCGTCTTGGTCGTATCCGGTGCGGAATTTGGTGGGAGTGAAGCGGGCCGCAGCAACACTATCGGAGCTTAGTTCGCCCGCACGGCCGCCCTCCCAGCATTGGAGGGTTTCGCGGACGGTCTCGATAAACGCGTCAACCTCATCTCGGCTGTAGCCTTCGCGAATCTTTGTGGTGGTAAACCTAACGTTGGAAAGGTCCGAACTATTCATTGTGCAGCCTTTACCGCCGGGCGGAACAATTTTGTTCCGCAATTGACATTCCACCCCCACCCTAAACCGGCTACGGGAAAAATGCTTGCGACATCACTTGAGACTGCTCAAGCCGCTGCCTGTGAAGTACGACGGCGGGAGGTGCGGGAAACATTCCACCGCACCTTTCGCCGTCGTACTTCAGCGGGAAAACTTGACGTTATTTCCCGGCGGCGGCGGCCAAGATGGTCTTGGCGAGCGGACCGCCCGTGACGGCCCCGAGGTCACCGTCTTCCACAAAGACAGCCACAGCAATGTCACCCTGGGCGGCGATAACCCACGAGTGCGTGCGCGGTGGAACATCGTCGCCATATTCTGCAGTTCCTGTTTTGCCAATGGCCGCATCCCCGGGAAGATCGGCCAGAAGGTCCAGATAGCCATCGGTGACCACTGCCCGCATCATGGTGCGCAGATCGCCGGCCTCCTTGGCAGACAGGGCAGCGCCTTCGGCGGGCTTGGCCTTGCCGTCGTGGCCGTCAATCAGCACCGGGGCCACTGGCGCGCCCTTGACCACGGCAGACATCATCGCCGCCATGGCCAATGGCGATGTCAACACCTTGCCTTGGCCGATCAGCGACGCCGCATGCTCGGTTCCGGCAGAATCGCGCGGCACGGCACCCATATACGCGTCCAGGCCCAGGTCATTGCTCATGCCGATGCCGAGGGCGCCGGCCGCATCAGCCAATTTCTCTTGCGATAGTTTTTCAAACTGTGACACGAAAGCCGTGTTGCAGGAGTGGGCCACGGCCGTGGTCAGCGACACCTCGCCGGTGGCCTCGGCTGCGTAGCCCGGTGCGTTGAGGAACTTCTTGCCGTCGGCGATGAACTCGGGCGTGCAACTCACGGTGGAGCTCGGGTTCATGCCCAAGCGGAAGAGCCCCAGTGAGGTGGCAATCTTGAACGTTGACCCGGGAGCGTACTGGCCCAGAAAGGCCGTGTTGTAGCCCTTGCTGTCGGGGCCGTTGGCGGAAGCCACAATGGCACCCGTGGAGGGGCGCATCACCACAACGGAACTAGCCGTCTTGACGTCGGCCAATGCGTCCTCGGCCGCGGTTTGCAGGTCCGGCAGCAATGTGGTCTTGACGTCCTTGCCGCTTGTGGCTTCCACCGTGAAGAGGGTCGTGGCCGGCGCGCTTTCAGCGGCCGGTGCCGTCCCGGCGTCGTCCGTGGGGTCAGCCGTTGGCGGGGAAACGGCTGGGGCACTGGCAGTGACTGTGACACCCGGGGTGCCGGAAAGCTGCGCGTCAAAGGACCCCTGCAGCCCGCCGGAACCCACAATCTGGCCGGCAACCACAGCACCTTCGGACATTTCAATATCCTCGGCCGTGGCTTCATGAACTGTGCCCAGGATGGCCGAGGCGAAGGTTCGCGACGGGGCCAACGGCAAGGTGGCGGGCGTGGCAAGGATACCGTCGATGGCGTTGAGCTTGTCATGATTCAAGGCGTTGAACGCATCCTCACGCAAGGTAACGGCGTCCACGAACGCCACCGGGCCGTAGGCCTTGACCTTGGCAACATAGCCCGCGGCGTCAATGTCCAGCACTGCCGCGAGCGCTTTCGCCGATGCTTGCGCGGCGGCGTCACTCAAGCCATCCTTGTTGATGCCAACAATTTTGACGGGGCGGTCCTTGACGATGGCCTGGCCATCGGCGGCGAGAATGCTCGCACGCTGCCCGTATGTGGTGGTGAGCTTGAACCGTTCACCGGCGGCAAGCTTGGGCTCCACCATTTCCGGGGTCCACGTCACGGTCCAGGCATTGCCGCTACGTTTCATCTCCGCCCCCGTTGAATACGTCCACGGCTTGGCAAGTTTGGGGATGTCCCAGGAGTAGTTCAGGGAAACCCGGGCAATGTCGTCCTTGATCTCGACGCCGGACACGCTGACAGTGGGCCACACCGGGTCGATGCTTGAGGAAAGCTCCGTCAATTCCTTCTGGACCTCCTCGGCAGGCTTGTCAAAGCTGAGGTCCCCCACCGTGTGGGCGGACAGGGCCTTGGCGAGGGCTTCGGCGGTGGAGCTACCGTCGTCCTGAGCCGAACAAGCCACGCCACCGAGGGCAAGGCTGACGGTAAGCAGCAAAACTGTGACGCGACGAATCATTGTGTCCCTGACGTTGATGTGTAACCCAGCCTACCCATGCCCCACTCGATCAGTTGCCGCACACCCCTGCTTGGCACACTCAGGACACCGGGTGAGGGAGCTATCGCCCCGTCGGGGCAGGGGCATCCTTCGCGTCTGCTGCCGCTGGCACCATGGGTACTTCAGGGGCTTTGAGGTTCTCCATGGCCGTGGCAGTGGCCGACGTCATGTCACGCAAGAACCGCTCCACCAGATCCAACTCCTCCGGCGTGTAGTTTTCTACTGCCCCGCTCAGTTCCATGGCAAGGGGAAGGAACAAGGTGCGGCCAACGTTTCTGGCGTGTTCAGTCATGGCGAGCTGAATTTGTCGGCGATCCGCTTGGTCGCGCTGGCGGACAACATGCCCCGAACGTTCCAGCCGGTCCACCAATGCTGTGGTGGCAGGTGAGCTGAGGTTGAGTGCCTCGCCCAGCTTGCCCGGGGTCATGGTTTTACCTTCACGGCTGGGGCGAACCAAAAAACCGAGGGCGTTCAGGTCGGTGCGGTGCAGGCCGTGCAAAGAAGCAACCCGCTCAACATAGCGATCAGATTCAAGCGTGAACTCGCGCATCACTGTGAATAGTTCGGTATGGGGCTGAGGAGACTTCATGAGACCAATCATCCCCCTATTTGTCACCCACTGGTTAAAAAAGTATCTCCACTATCAAATCTCTTCATTATGGAAGTATTGTGGTAGCTATGAATCCTCATGACTGGTCCCCGAAGCGTTGGCTCAGACTGACGCTGCCTGCAGTTTTGATTGTTGCCTGGCTCTTAGTTGCGGGGCTGGGCGGGCCCACGTTCGGGAAAATCTCCGATGTCTCCAGCAACGATCAGGCAAGCTTCCTTCCCGCCAACGCAGAATCGACTGTTGCGCGAGACTGGCAGCTGCGGTTCGTGGACACCAGCGCTATTCCTGCGGTGGTGCTGCTCACTAGCGATGTGCCAGTGACTCCGGCCCAGCTTGGGGAAATCGCTGCCTTGTCCAATAAGTTGAGCGCAGTTGGCGGAGTGCAACAGCCTACTCCCCCGGCCACCACCACCATCGCCGGGCCCATTCCCTCTGCGGACAAGCTTGCTGTCGAGTTCTTGGTACCCGTCGCCGAAACCGGTGAACTAAAAACTGTTGTTGAGAATTTGCGGGAGGTGCTGGCAGCTTCAGCTCCTGCCGGTATGAGCGTCTATGTCACTGGACCGGCGGGCCTCACCGCCGATCTAGTCAGTGCCTTTGGTGGCATTGACGGGCTCTTGTTGCTGGTGGCGCTTTTAGCGGTGTTTGTTATTTTGCTGGTTGTGTACCGCTCGGTGGTGTTGCCAGTTTTGGTCCTTTTCACCTCGGTGGTGGCACTCTGCGCCTCGATCCTGGTCATCTACTACATGGCCAGCTGGGACTGGATCAAACTCAGCGGCCAAAGCCAGGGCATCCTTTCCATCCTGGTGATTGGCGCGGCCACCGACTACTCGCTGCTCCTGGTGGCTCGGTTCCGCGAAGCCCTGCACCAGGTCGATTCAAAGTGGTCGGCCATGTGGGGTGCACTGCGCGGCGCCTGGGAACCCATCGTCGCCTCCGGTTCCACAGTCATTTTGGCCATGCTCTGCCTTTTGTTCTCGGATCTGAACTCCAATCGCAGCCTGGGCCCAATCGCTGCGATAGGGATTTTGTTCTCCTTGTTGGCCGCGCTGACGTTCCTGCCCGCACTGCTGGTGGCCTTCGGCCGAGGATCATTCTGGCCCTTCAAGCCGAAGGTGGAACACGCGCACAAGCATGAGGCCTTTGCCAGTACCGGGGTGGCTGCGGCAAACGACATCGACGTTGCCCGCGGCCTGGCCGGGATTGGCGGGCTGTGGCGCAGCATTGGGCTGCTGATTGCCCGCAGACCGCGCATGACCTGGGCGGTCACCTTGGTGTTGCTGCTTGCCGCCAGCACCGGAATTTTGCAGTTGCAGGCCAACGGTGTCTCCCAGACCGAGGTCATTCTGGGCCAAAGCAACGCCGTTGACGGCCAGCGGGCCCTGGCGGAGCACTTTGACGGCGGCAGCGGCAGCCCGGTGCTGATCATTGCCGGTCAAGGCAGCAAGGATCAAGTCCTGGCCGCAGCGGAAGGAACCGACGGCATCACCGAGGCCAGCCTCTACACCGGTAGCCGCCAACCCGCCGCCGAACCCGTGGTCAAGGACGGGCGCGTGCTGATCAATGCCACGTTGAAGGATCAGGCGGATTCAGAAGCTGCCGAGCAGGTGGTGGTGGAACTCCGTGACACGTTGCCGGTCGTTGATGCCAGCGTTTTGGTGGGCGGCGTGTCGGCGATTGCCCTGGACACAAACGTCACAGCACAAAGCGACCTGAAGAAGATTGTGCCGCTGGTACTACTGGTCATTCTCATGGTCCTGATTGTACTGCTCCGTTCAGTGGTGGCCCCGCTGCTGCTGATTGGCACAGTGGTGCTGTCCTATGGGGCAACGATGGGCGTCTCGGCGCTAGTGTTCAACCACGTGTTCGGCTTCCCCGGCGCGGACGCCACCGTCCCACTGTTTGGCTTCGTGTTCTTGGTGGCGCTGGGAGTTGACTACAACATCTTCCTCATGACGCGGGTCCGTGAAGAGTCACTGCTGATGGGCACGCGCGCCGGTGTGTTGCGTGGTTTGGGCAAGACCGGCGGGGTCATCACCTCCGCCGGCGTGGTGCTGGCCGCGACGTTCGCGGCCTTGGGCATCATTCCGCTGTTGTTTCTGGTGCAGCTGGCGTTCATCGTGGCGTTTGGCGTGCTGCTCGACACAGCGATTGTGCGCACCTTGCTGGTTCCAGCCTTGAGCTACGACTTTGGCAACCGCGTGTGGTGGCCTGCCAAGCCGGGCAAGTTCGGCGCGGGTATCCCGGCGCAGACTCTAGCCGCCGCTGACGGCGATGACGCCCGGATTCTGGGCATCAAACACTAGCCGCCGGTTGGCGATCTTGTCGGTGAAGAACCTGTCATGGCTGACTACCAAGACAGCGCCGGGGAAGTGCAACAAGGCCCGCTCCATGACCTGCGTGCTGGACATGTCCAAGTGGTTGGTGGGCTCATCGAGGACCAATACTGAGGCACCTGACAGCAGGCACTGGGCCATGGCAACGCGGGCTCGCTGACCACCGGAGAGATTGCCAATGCGCTGCTTGAGATCTGCCTCGGAGAACTGGAACATGGTAAGGAACCTGTTCACTGACTTCTTGGTGGCTGTCAGGGCAAGGCTGTCCGGCATGGCGTTGACGGCGTGCGTAACAGTGTCATCCGGGTCGAGTTCCTCCAGTAGCTGGTTGTAAGAGACCAGCCCGCCGCCCTTGGCCCAGGTGACATAGCCAGAATCGGCAGCTTCTTCACCGGTCAAAGCGCGCAAAAGTGTTGACTTACCGGAGCCGTTGGAACCCAGCACCACAATCCTGTTGCCGCGGCGAATCTCAAAGCTGAGGTCGTTGAACAAAGTGCGGTCCCCGTACGACTTGGTGAGTGATTCCACCCGGCACAACACGTCCTTGACGTGCAGGCCACCGTAAATCTCGGTGATGATCTTGTCCACGGGCCGCGGCGCACGGGACTTCTTGATTTTGGAGAGCTTTGAATCCAACCCCTTGGACGCAGCCTTGGTTGCCTCGCGGCGGTCGGAGATCCCCTCGGCCTCAAACGCCAGCAGCTCGGATTCGTGCATGAACTGGCTTTCCAGCGTCTTCAACCTGAACTGTTTGGCCACCACGTATTCGGCAAAGTTGCCGGGGTACTCGTGCAGATGGAAGTTCTCCAGCTCGATGATGCGGTTGACCACCGAGTCAAGGAACTTCCTATCGTGGGAGACAATGATCGCCGCGCCCTTGAAGTTCTTAAACCAGCCTTCAAGCCATTCCACACCCGCCACGTCAAGGTAGTTGGTGGGCTCATCAAGAAGCAGGACATCGGGTGCTTCGAGCAGGATTTTCGCTAGGGCGGCACGGTTGCGCCAGCCGCCGGAAAGGTCGTCGATGGCTGCAACGCGGTGGGTCTCACTGAAGCTGAGGGTTGTCAGCACCTTGTCGATGTTGCGCTTGTAGTCCCAGCCGTCCAACCGGTCCATGTCATCGAAAAGCTCGGACTGGCGGTGGATCAAGCGGTCGAGCTCATCCGCGGAAGGATCCGTGGCGATGGCTGCGTCGATGCCGGCCAGTTCCGCTTCAATGTCCTTGACATGGGCAAAGAGCTCTTCGAGCACCTCGAGGATGGTGGAGGCGCCGTTCAGCTCGGAGAACTGGGAGAAGTAACCAATCTTGGTGCCCAGTTCCACGCTGACAGTGCCGGTATCGGGCTCAACCTGGTCCATCACGAGCTTGAGGAGGGTGGATTTTCCGGAGCCGTTCTTGCCGATCATACCCACCCGGTCTCCGGCTTCAAGCTTAAAGAACGCCTCGCGCAGCACCTGGACCTTGTCGAAGCGGACGCTGACGTCGTTGAGACGGATCAAGCTCATGGGTGTGGTCCTTTGTTGCGGAGAGTCGGGGCAGGAAAAACACCCGCCCCTACTTTACCGCGCAGCCGCACCCGGGGCACTGCGGCCCAGTGCCGCCGTCGAACGTGGGTAATGTCCGACGGCGGCGACATCTTTGCGCAACGAGGATCCGGTGGTTATTCCTGTTGAGAGGTCAGTTCAAACTGTGCACTGTCGACGCAGATTGAGCTGATCTTCAGCGTGTACCCCCTAAACGTGACTTCATCTCCCATGGCCAGGCCCTTGAAGGTTTCATCAATCGACGGCTTGGGCTCTTCGGCCCACACAACCAGATTGACCGTGGGGACGGCAGAGTCAATGTCCGTTCCAGCCAGGCCGATGTTGGGTGTGAATCGGGCCCCCTTGGCGGACTGGGGCAACCCGGGGATTGGCCCCACGGCAGAGGGGACCACACGGTAGCTTCCAACGCCAGTGCAGCTGGGGGTTGTGGTCATGGGGGAATCCTTAATGTCTGTGGTGGGCGTTGTGCCGGGGGCGCCCGTGCAGGCGGTCAGGCCCAGCAGGCCTGCAGCCAACACTGCACGCAGTGTCAGGGCTGTTGCCATGTTCATGGAGCAATCACACTTGCATCGTTGAACATGTCCTCAAACTGCTTGGGCGTCATCGTTACCTTGGTTCTCTCGGGCCCCCACGGGTTTTGCAGGACAATGTTTCCGTCTGCGTCCATTCCCTCAACAGTAAAGGCATGGCCTGCGATGTACCCGTCAGGAGCGCCGTCGGGCAGCTTGGATTGGGTGGTCACAATGGCAGATTGACCATTCTCAACAGCCTCCCACAATTGCGTGGAATCCGTAGTCTGCGAAACGTCATTTCCGGTCAGGTACTTCAAGGCATCCGGGCCATAGTTTCCTTCAATCGCCCGGTATTCTCCGGGGCCGTAGACCTGGTCCTTGACGCCGTCATTGTTGGTGCCGTCTTGATCTATATCTTCCCCGTACACCTGTGTCAGCGCCTTTTCAACGTAGGCTGGCCAGTTGCCGTTGCCGCCAGGCCGGGCACCCTTCTCCGTGCCCTTGTCATTTGCCGGAACATCGTCGGTGACGGTCACCCATTGAGGCTTACGGTCTTCGTCATACAGCTTGACTGAAACTGTCCCGTTGCCGTTGTCAACAACATGCTCCGCCACCCATTGGGGATCATTGACCACCAGCGCGCCTGCCCCGGCCAAGACAACGCAATCACCATAGCCGCCCTGCTTGATGTCGTTCTTGCTGGGATTATCGCCCACCACCGGCCCGGAGGGATTCATCCACTGTTGTGAATCATCCCCGCTCGCACCGCCTTCACGGGCACCGTCGCCGTGAGCCACACCGTTGGGTTGCGCCCACGGGAACTGTTCCTTGATGCGCGCCACTTGCTCCGGTGATGCTTTGGACAACAACTGGTCCAGCAGCCGCTGCCGCTCAAAGGGTGTTGTTCCCTGGGCGTTGAACAGGCCCTTGCCATCGCCAGCTATTGCTTCGGCAAGTTTGTGCAAATCCTTATCCGAGAGTGATTCCAGGAACTGGTCAAGCTCAGCCGGGCTGAGTTTTTCCAACGCCTCGCGCAGCTTCTCCACATCCTTGTCATTGCCCAGGAATACGTTGTTGGAGTCAGAAGCCTTCTCCGTCAGCTCCTTGAGCGCGTCAAGTTCGCCCTGACTGAGGTCCGCCTGCCCCTTATCCCCATACCGTGGCTTTGAATGATCGGTTCCGGTGCCAGCTTCGCCTGCCGAAACAGAGGCCGACCCGCCTGCATCCGCGCTGGCTGTTTCTTGCTCCTGTGCCTGAACCCGCAGTTCATTGCCAGCTGTAACCAGCCCGGCTGCAACTTTAATCAGTGTGGGGCGGAGCCGGGAGGACCACTGTCCCCGGAATCTTTGGGCGTCTGGCCCCTGCCAACCCCTGCCTTGACCAATGTGCTGGGAGAGCACAGTGTTCGATTGTGTGAGTCTCTCTGCAGCCTTGTTGAGTTCCCGCGCAAACTCACGCAGCTCGGCAACATCGGCCCCTTGAAAATCCGCCACACCATCCGCCTCTTCGCTTACTCCTTGCACGTCAAGCAGTGACATCACAGTACGGCTTTCCCTGGCACACGTCGATGGAGAGTTGTATCCATTGGCGCAAGGAATTGCCGTGTATGAGGTCATCGCCCACCATCATGATTGTGCTGCTGCTCGGTTCCTCTCGCCCGAAGGCCAAGGGCCTGACGTTGGGCGCCGGGCTGCTTTTTCTTGCCGGAGGCAAGTTCCTAAACCGCCTCAAGAAGGGCGACGCCGACCCCTCCCCTGTTGGCTGGTTTCCGCCAAGACCATGAGCCCGGGCTGCAGCCTGGCAACCGGACTGGCGCTTTCTGCTGCTCAACACTGAGCCAGATCCTGTGCCTGTGCTCTAACAGACTCCTTGTCGGAGTCGCTGGTGCCCAGATCCGTCTGTGCCTTGCTGGCCGTGCTGGCGATCTGCTGCAACTGCGTGTGCAGAGCATCGATGGAGCTTCGCGCGCTCGTGACGCCGGCATCGCTTCAGCTAAACGACTTTGCAGCCGCCCTGAACCCACCCACATGCCCGGCGACCACCGCCCCCCTGAACTACCAAGGTTCAAGACAAGAACTTCAACAATGAACCAACAGGTACTTCAGGAGGCCTGAGTCCTACCGGGTCAAAAACTCCCTCAGAAATAGCCAACCGCTCAAATGGACTAGAAACGTGCCAAGGTGGCCTAACTCTTAGCGCCGAAACGGCCTACCAAAACTAGACAAAACACAAGAAACCCACGACGGTATGTTCTGGACACGCCCGGGTCTCTGAAACCAGCGGTACCACCGACTCGGCCTAGCCATACCATCGCGCGATATTTGCCAATCTATTCGATAGACTAATGAGATTATTACCAAGGAGAGCGCGCCTCTCCATATACAATTCCTAGGAAATGACGATGCCCGAACTGGATTCCCGTACCCTGACCGGCGTACAAAGCACGATCTCTACTGAACCGCCTGAGATCACGGAACCGCTATATGGTGCCCCAATTGGGCAGGCAATTAGTCGCTTCTTCCGCAAGTACACAGCCTTCCACGGGCGCGCGTCGAGAAGCGAGTTCTGGTGGGTCGCCCTGTCCCACGCCGTGTTGTCACTCGTGCCGTCTGTCGTCCTGGGCATTGGTGTAATCGTCGGAACCGCCTGGGCCGTGAACAACAAGCAGGCGGAATATTACGACAATGGCAACGGCACGCAGACCCTTCTCGGCTATTCTCAACCTGGGATTCTCCAATATCCCCCTGCGGCTATTCTCATCGTCATCGGGGTTGCGGTTTCGGCCCTACTCTTCCTCGCAACCGTGGTTCCTCTTCTGGCACTCACATGGCGTCGTCTACACGACGCCAACTTCCCCGGACCGTTCTTTTTCTTTTCGGCGATTCCCGTCATTGGCTCGTTAATCCTGCTTATTCTCGTAGCACAACCGTCAAAAGATGACGGACGCCGATTCGACCGCCAACCTACCCTCTAGGCATTCTGAATATGGCAAACATGGGGCTCTTGTGACTTTTCCGTGGGTCATTTCCGTCGGGGAAGCACCGGTTTGTGGCCGCCGAGGCTGAGCATGGCCAAACTCAACCTGTATCCACCGAGCCGGTTTGGCGGGTGGCTGATTCCCGATTTTTGCTGGTTTTGTGATTCTGGGCACGATCGCAGCGATGCCGGGACGGCTTCTCTCCACAGTTCCCCACTGGCTGCGCCGGGTACCGCAAGCGCACGCCCACTTGTTATACGAGCAGGCAGTGCAGCGCGCGTTCCGCCTCAACGCTGACATCCTGGTCCGCCCCAAACAGTGGCCAAGCCTACTCGGCTGGAGCCTGAATATTTTGGCCGCTGCCGCACTGGTTTATCACCACCGGGTAAGCCCCGAAATTCCACGTTCCACCCTGGACCGTGATCGGGCCCTTCACTCAAGGTAAGCTGCTGAGCCCACCGCTGCGTACCGGAAAAGTGACCAGACCTTGATTCCCTGTGCCCGAAAATAGGCGTCGCCATTACGACGACACTAATGACCATACCCACATGCCCGGCAGCGCTGACGACCAGCACGTCACCATGACGACCAAACCCACCAATCCCATCGCTATCCAAGGCGACGCCGCAGGGTGTCTGCAATCCTCATCGACAATAGGATCGGCAGCTTCGCGTCCTAAAACTTCAGCCACCTCATCACGCGTCAAATAGGCCCCGGACGTCGTCAGCGGTGATGGCTGAGGAGAACATGGCGTCGTCGTCCATGACTGAACTGAAGAGTTTCGCCTTCTTTTCCTTCAGCGCCATGACCTTTTCCTCGATGGTGCCCTTGGCCACCAGCCGGTACACCATGACGTTTTTCGTCTGTCCGATCCTGTGTGTGCGGTCCACGGCCTGGTTCTCGGTGGCAGGGTTCCACCACGGATCCAGCAGGAAGCAGTAGTCCGCTTCGGTGAGATTCAACCCAAACCCGCCGGACTTCAGGCTGATGAGGAACACCGGGGCAGTGCCTGATTTGAAACCGTCAATAACCTGGCCGCGCTTGCGGGTCTTGCCGTCCAGGTACGCGTACTCAATCCCGGCGGCGTCCAGGCGTTCCCTGGCCTTGCCCAGGAACGACGTGAACTGGCTAAAGATCAGCGCCCTGTGCCCCTCAGCCACGACGTCTTCGAGCTGCTCGAACAGGACATCGAGTTTGCTGGACGGCGCACTGGCGTACTTCGGATCCACTAGCGATGCGTCCAGGCTGAGCATCCGCAGCGTGGTCAGGGATTTGAAGATGGCGAAACGGTTCTTGTCCATGTCACCGATCAGCCCCAGGACCTTCTGGCGCTCAAGCTGAAGGTGGCGCTGGTAAATGGTGCGGTGCCGCGGCGCCAGCTCCAGTTCCAGGACCTGCTCCTGCTTGGGTGGCAGTTCCTTGGCCACAGCGTCCTTGGTGCGGCGCATGATCAGGGGCCTGATCCGGCGTCGCAACTGCTTCAGCCGCTCCGAATCCCCCTCCTTCTCCACCGGCTTGCGGTAGTAGTCGGCGAAGTGAGTTGGCGAGGGGAACAATCCCGGGGAGGTGATGGCGAACAGCGACCACAGCTCCATCAGGTTGTTTTCCATGGGTGTTCCGGTGATGGCCAGCTTGAACGGCGCAGGGAAGGCGCGCGCCACCTGACTGGCCTTGGTCAGGTGGTTCTTCACAAATTGGGCCTCGTCCAGGATCAGCCCGGCCCACTCCTGGCTCGCATAGGCCTCGTGGTCCAGCCGGAACAGCGTGTAAGAGGTAACCACGACGTCGGCCCCGTCCACTAAGGCTGCCGCGTCACTTCCGCTCTTGCGCAGCGTATCGGTGACGGCGGTGGTGTTCAGGGTTGGGGCAAAGCGTCGGGCCTCGGCCTCCCAGTTGGACACCACTGAGGTGGGTGCCACCACCAGGAACGGTTTCGTTGTGGCGCCAGCTGGCGCCGTGGCCTTGGCATGGGTGATCAGGGCAAGGGTTTGCAGCGTTTTGCCCAACCCCATGTCATCTGCCAAAACCCCGCCCAAACGGTTTTTGAACAGGAAGGCCAACCAGTTGAAGCCCTCCTGTTGGTAGGGCCGTAGCGAGGCCAACAGTGTTTCCGGCACAGGGACAGCTGACACCACCTCCAGCTCAAGCAGCCCGGTGACGGATTCTTCCCATGCCGAGGCCTGTTCGGCCGTCGTGGAAAGTTCCTTCAGCTCCTGCCACAGGCCAGCCTGGTAGCGGCTGATGGTCAAGGATTCACCCGGCTCCTGCAGGCTCCTGGCCTCTTCAATCAGCTTGCGCAGTTGCGCAAATTCGGGCTGGTCCAGCGCAAAGAAGTGACCGTTGGGCAGCATGAGGTGCTCCTGCTCCGAGGCCAGGGCCAGGAACAGTTCCCCGAAGGGGATGTCCACCTCGTCCAAGGTGACCGAGACGCCCAAATCAAACCAGTCGCCGTCGGCTGTTCCCTTGGTGCTGATGCCGATCTGCGGGGTGCCTGTCAGCTCCGTATAGTCCGGGGCTGTGCCTGTGGTGTCCACGCGCACGTGCTCCAGTGCGGCGAGCGCGGGCAGGGCTTCGGTAGTGAACCGGGCTGCGGCAACATCCTTCAAGTGCACGGGCTCGTTGCTGCCAGGATGCAGACTGGGCTTGTGGGGGAATGCCTCTCCCGTGGCAGCCGGGAAGTCTGCTAGCGTCTCAGCCACGACCTTGAGCAGCCGCGCCTCGAAAGCGTCGTCGCGGTATCCGGTTCCGCCACTCACCATGGGGTACTTGGTGATGGTTTCACCGGCTGCGTACTCCCAGTGCCAGTGCAACTCCAGTGCGGGACCGGCAGCCTTACGTTTCGTCGCGGTGACCGGGGGCACGTGAACCGCCGTCAGCACCAGTTCGGGGTCCCGGATCTCCGGCAAATCCGCGGCCCCGTCGCTGGGGCGCAGGTCCATGCTCTGGCGCAGCTGCGGGTAGTAGTTGCCCAGGAAACGGTCCCGCCCCGAGGCCGGGACTTCCAGCGGCGATCGGGAGTTGATCAGCGATTTCAGCGCGTCCCCAACGGATTCAGAAACTGGTGCAAAGTTGATGTTCTTTTGTGTCAAGGCCGTTTGATCAGTTCCACCGTCCCACCAGAACAGGCCGTGGACAGGTGTTCCCAGGGTGGCGATGGCCGCCGAGTCCACTGTGGCGCCGTTGGCGATCGCCTGCGGAACTAAGCGGATGCCGCCGTCGTCCAGCGAAACAATGTCTGAGCTGACCTGAGCTCCAGCCAACCGCGTCACAGTTGTTGATTTCCTGGACGTGACAAATTCCATGCCAATCTCGGTGGCTTGGCTCAGAAGATTCCACAGCAGGGGGGAGTTGAAATCATCCAGGCAAAGCCACTTGCCTGTGCCATACCCGGTTCTTGCGGCCGTATAGACGGAATAGAAAACCTGCAGCCACTTCTTATGCTCCGAGTTCAGGCCCTGCATGTAATACAGGCGCGTCATCTCGCCCCAGCCGAGGCTGCCGACAACCCACTTGCCAGCATCGCTGCGCATCACCGGCCGCACACCAAGCCTGACCCGTGGTTGCTGCGCTGTCTTGGAGCTTGGTGATGTGGCGCTCTTCCTTGAGCCGTGCCTGGCGGCGTAGGGATCTTGCGGTTCCTGGACCAGCTCAAATTGCAACGCCAGCGGGACCGCAGCCGCCCCGGCAGTATCTGCTGTCCAGTGTGATCCCCAAAACGCTGGCGCCTCCACGGCTGGAGGTTGGAGTAACCGTTCGAGCTGCTGCTCCCACGGCGCCGGCTTGACGGGAGCCTCTTTTTTCGGTTTCGCCGTGGTTGTTGTGGCTTGTTGTGCCGGCGAGTCAATAACAGCTGAATTAACGATGTGATCGGCCTCCATGAGGCGGTTAGTTGTCAGCACCAAGGCCGCCGCGTGCTTGCAGTTCCACCCCACAGGACAACTGCATTCACCTTCAACCAGAACTGAGCCCTTAGGTTCATCCAAGAACGTGGCGCTGGTTGAGTAAACATCTCCACGACTGCCGGATACTCGCCCCTGCAATTCGAGCCGGTCCTCGACCCACTTGATGTTGCGCACGTGCCCATTGACCGAATAGTCGAGCCCGCGGCGCACCGCTGCTGGGCCGACTAGTTTCCTCAGGGCAGCGTAGTCCACATAGGGGACAAGGGAAAGATCCATGCTCTTAACACTACAGAGAGTAAGGGCGTCGCTGGCCCCCTCGAACCCTACGAAGGGGATTCGATGTACCCGCCGGGCAGTGGGCCAAGGCTGTTGAAGGTGTACAGGTGAATACCAGCCAGCGGAGTGGGCAGGTTCACCAAGTCCGAGATGAACTGTTCGGTTTGGTAGCGGTTGCCGCCCAGAAGTGTCCTGCCCAATGCTCCTTTGCCGCTGATGAACCGCAGCGAACTGCCCACACCGATCTTCGTGGCCAGACGGAGGAGCTTTGCCCGCGGGACGGCACCGGCGACCCCTGCCAACACGGGGAGCATCACGCCCTCTCGGCGCAGGTCGGCCATATAGTCAGCAATGGTGGCCGGCGAAAAACACATCTGGGTGACCACGTGGGTTGCCAGCTCCTGCTTAGCCAACAAAGATTTCACTAGCTGCGCGTCCGTGATGGCAGGGTGCCCCTCCGGATATCCGGCCACGCCCATCCTGATGCTGTTGCCGCTCAGCTGCGCGATCTCACGCATGAGGATCTCACTTGAGTCGTAGGGCCCTGCGGCCTGCCCCTTGTCGCCACCAATAACGAATACCTCGGTGATTCCGGCGGTGGCGCACTCACGCAACATGCCAGCCAGCTGTTCACGGGAGGCAACGGAGCGGGCCGCCAAATGCGGGACCACGTTGAAGCCGTGCCCAGCCAGTGTGACGGCCGTTTCCATGGTGCGTTCCACACCGTGCTGAGGCAGGCAGGTCACTGTGATGGTTGTGCCGACGGGCAGTTGCGCAAGCGCAGCGTGAACTATGTCCATAGTGGGGATGATTTCCAGGCGCAGGGGGAACATCCTCGGACCCTTCCCTTTCTTGGGTGTAACTATTGTGCTGCTATGAGTGAGGCGGCTTCTTGGCGGGTGTGGCCGGAATCTTCGATGCCTTCGGCGATGTGGGCCAGGTGCTCGGGAATGTCGCGGCCCTTCTTGCGCATCGCGGTGGCCCACAAACGTCCGGCCCGGTAGGAGGAACGCACCAGCGGCCCGGACATGACACCCAGGAACCCGATGTCTTCAGCCTCGGCGGAGAGCTCCAGGAACTCTTGCGGCTTAACCCAACGATCCACCGGCAGGTGACGTTCGGAGGGGCGCAGGTACTGGGTGATCGTGATCAGATCAGTGCCGGCGTCGTGCAAGTCCTGCAGGGCCTGACTGATTTCGTCCCGGGTCTCGCCCATACCCAGAATCAGGTTGGACTTAGTGACCATCCCCAAATCCCGGCCCTGCGTCAAAACATCCAGGGAGCGTTCGTAACGGAACGCGGGGCGGATGCGCTTGAAAATCCGTGGCACCGTCTCCACGTTGTGTGCAAACACTTCAGGCTTGGACTCGCAAATCACTGTGATGTGTTCGGGCTTGCCGGAGAAGTCAGGGATCAACAACTCCACCCCCGTGGTCGGGTTCAGCTCATGAATCTTCCGCACCGTCTCGGCATACAGCCACACACCCTCATCCTCGAGGTCGTCACGAGCCACACCCGTCACGGTCGCGTAGCGCAGATTCATTTTCACCACGGACCTAGCCACCTTGGTCGGCTCAAACCTGTCGATCGGTGAGGGCTTGCCCGTATCAATCTGGCAGAAATCACAACGCCGAGTGCACTCGGAACCACCAATCAGGAACGTCGCCTCACGATCTTCCCAGCACTCAAAAATGTTAGGACAGCCAGCCTCTTCACAGACAGTATGCAGCCCCTCACCCTTGACCAGATTCTTCATGGCAATGTACTCCGGACCCATGGAGACCTTAGCCTTCATCCACTCAGGCTTCCGCTCCACCGGCACAGCAGCATTCCGCTGCTCAATACGCAACAACTTGCGTCCCTCAGGTGCCAACGTCATGTCAATTCTCCTTCATACTGTTTACCTGTGCCGGTTGCCGCGGGTTGTGTTTGACGCCTGCGCATGGTGGCCTGTGAATGATGCGCCACTTGCACAGTGGCGCATCATTCAAGGGCCACGGCACGCAGAACTCGCACGTTCGCCGGTGCTAGCATTCCACGACGTTGACGGCGAGGCCGCCCATGGCTGTTTCCTTATATTTGGAGGACATGTCGCGTCCTGTCTCGCGCATGGTGACGATGACCTCGTCCAGGGAGACGCGGTGCTGGCCGTCGCCCCAGAGCGCCATTTTGGCCGCGTTGATGGCTTTTGCTGCGGCAATGGCGTTGCGTTCAATGCAAGGGATCTGCACCAGCCCGCCGATGGGGTCGCAGGTCAGGCCCAAGTTGTGTTCCATGGCAATCTCGGCCGCGTTTTCCACTTGTTCCGGCGTGCCGCCCATGACCTCGGCCAGCCCCGCGGCAGCCATGGAGGAGGCCGAACCGACCTCGCCCTGGCAGCCCACTTCCGCACCGGAGATGGAGGCTTGTTCCTTGTAAAGGACACCCACGGCTGCTGAGGCGAGCAGGAATTTAACCACGACGGCGTCGATGGCTTCCTGAGGCGCGTCCCGCATCCCTGCTGTGTAGTGGGTGGCGTAGAACATGACGGCCGGGATGATGCCGGCGGCCCCGTTGGTGGGGGCAGTGACCACCCGGCCCCCGGAGGCGTTTTCCTCATTCACGGCCAAAGCCACCAGGTTCACCCATTCCTGCCAGAACTTCGGGTCCCGGTCCGGATCTTCCGAGCGGAGCCGGGCATACCAGTCCGGCGCCCGGCGTCGAACATTCAAACCACCGGGCAAAAGTCCTGTCCGGGCCAGGGAGGCGTTCTTGCAGTCCTCCATGACGTCGCGGATGTGCAGCAACCCGGAGCGCACCTGCTCCTCGGTGCGGGTCACCAGCTCGTTGGCCAGCATGACACCGCTGAAGTTTGTGCCCATAGCTGTGCAGTGGGCTAGGAGTTCCGCGGCCGTACGGAAAGGGTGCGGGAGCTTTTCCTTGGAGCTTTCCAGTTCCGCGGCTGCCGCCTCAACGGCACCTTCACGGATGATGAACCCGCCACCCACGGAAAAGTAGGTGGCCTCGTGCAGAACAGTGCCAGCGGCGTTGCTGACACACAGTTTCATGCCGTTCGTGTGGCGGGGAAGAATGGTCAAGGGGTGCAAAATGATGTCCTCGGCACCGTAGGCCAACGCCACACTGCCACCCAACAGCAAGGGATCACCGGCGGCAAATGCGGCCAGACGAGAATCGACCTCTTCGGGCAGGACCAGTTCAGGCTCACGGCCTTCCAACCCCAACAACACAGCCGTCATGGTCCCATGCCCACGGCCGGTGGCGGCAAGTGAACCATACAAATCGACCTTGACCGAGGAAACCTGCCCCAGGATTTCAGCGTCCAACAGTTCCTGGACAAAAGCAGCGGCCGCCCGCATCGGCCCAACAGTATGTGAGCTCGAGGGACCAATGCCCACCGAGAACAAATCAAAAACACCAACGGACATGTGAGTCCCTCACTAATGACTAAATTCCTTCCGCCAGTGAAACCTGGCGGAGGGCCGGGCACACCTTGACGGGTGCCCGGCCGATTCCCTGCGGTGACAGCCGTCAATGGCGGCCACCGCAGGGAGCAACTGTACCGCCTAGGACAGATCTGCCACTGACGGGTAGAGCGGGTGGGCTGCTGCAAGCGCATCAACCCGGGTGCGCAAGCCGGACAAATCCGCGTCAGCGTCGGCCAGCAGCGCCTCGGCAATGATGTCCGCCACTTCAGCAAACGCAGCCTCGCCGAAACCGCGCGTAGCCAAGGCCGGGGTGCCGATGCGTAGGCCGGAGGTGACCATGGGCGGGCGCGGATCGAATGGGACGGCGTTGCGGTTGACAGTGATGTCAATGGCGGCCAGCCTGTCCTCGGCTTCCTGGCCGTTGAGCTCGCAGTTACGCAGGTCCACCAGAACCAGGTGGACGTCCGTACCACCGGAAATCACGGAGATTCCCTTGGCTGCGACATCCGGCTGGACCAGTCGGTCGGCGAGAAGACGGGCGCCGAGCAGCACCCGTTCCTGGCGTTCCTTGAATTCCTCGGAGGCGGCGATCTTGAAGGCCACAGCCTTGCCGGCGATGACGTGCTCAAGCGGCCCGCCCTGCTGGCCCGGGAACACTGCGGAGTTGATCTTCTTGGCAATGTCGGCGTCGTTGCTCAAGATGATGCCGCCGCGGGGGCCGGCAAGGGTCTTGTGCGTGGTGGACGTGGTCACATGCGCGTGCGGCACCGGTGAGGGGTGCAGCCCCGCGGCCACCAAGCCGGCGAAGTGTGCCATGTCCACCATGAGGTAGGCGCCCACCAGATCCGCGATGCGGCGGAATTCGGCGAAGTCCAGCTGGCGGGCGTACGCCGACCAGCCGGCAACAATCAGGGCCGGCTTGTGTTCGAGCGCCAGGCGCTCAACCTCGGCCATATCCACCTGGTGGGTGTCTTCGCGAACCTGGTAGGGGACCACGTTGTAGAGCCGGCCGGAGAAGTTGATGCGCATGCCGTGCGTCAGGTGCCCGCCGTGGGCAAGGTTCAGGCCCATGATGGTGTCGCCCGGCTTGATCAGCGCGTGCATGACGGAGGCGTTCGCCTGGGCGCCCGAGTGTGGCTGGACGTTGGCGAAGCCAGCCCCGAAAAGGTCCTTGACTCTGTCGATGGCCAACTGCTCAATGACATCAACATGCTCGCAGCCGCCGTAGTAGCGGCGTCCCGGGTAACCCTCGGCGTACTTGTTGGTCAGCACGGAGCCCTGGGCTGCCATGACGGCCGCCGCGGTGTGGTTTTCGGAGGCGATCATTTCCAAACCGTCGCGCTGGCGGGACAGTTCGGCGTCGATCGCCACGGCGATTTCCGGGTCAAGGGCGGACAGCGGAGCGTCAAGGCTGGCCGAGGTCACCTGGACATAGTCCACAGTTGCGGCGTCGGCGCGGCTCACAGTTCGCCTCCATTGGCAGCTGCGTACTCGGCGGCGCTGAGTAGCGGGCCCTCGGATTCCACAGCCACCTTGAACAGCCAGCCGGCCCCGTAGGGATCGGAGTTGATCAGGGCCGGATCGTCGGCCGCTGCCGAGTTAATCTCGGTGACCTCGCCCGTGACCGGTGCGTACAGGTCTGACACGGACTTGGTTGATTCAATCTCGCCGCAGCTCTCACCGGCGGTGACAGTGGAGCCCACCTCGGGCAGGTCCACGTACACAATGTCACCCAGGGCGTCGGCGGCGACGGCGGAGACGCCAATGGTGGTGGGGCCGGCACCGTCGACGGCGATCCACTCGTGCTCAGCGGAATACTTCAGTTCAGGAGCTACTTTGCTCATGATGGTCCTTTCTAAGAAACGTGAGTAAAGGGCTGGGACTACTTTTGGCGCTTGTAAAACGGCAGGGCCACAACTTCGAACGCCTCGGCCTTGCCGCGGAGATTGACGTCGAGCACGGTGCCCAGTTCGGCATGCGCCACGTCCACATAGGCCATGGCGACCGGGTAGCCCAAGGTGGGGCTGGGCTGGCCGGAGGTGACTTCGCCGATGGTGGCACCATCCTTGAGGACCGGGTAGTGGCCGCGGGCTGAGCGGCGGCCGAGCCCCTTTAAGCCAACGAGCTTGCGCCCGGTGGTGGAGCCTTCGCCCGCTTCCTTGATGGCCGCGAGCGCTGCCTTGCCGACGAAGTCGCTTTCCTTGGCCAGCGACACCACGGGCCCCAGTCCGGCCGAATAGGCGTGGCCGTCCAGGGAAAGTTCATTGCCGTACAACGGCATGCCGGCTTCCAGGCGCAGGGAGTCACGGGCGGCCAGTCCGGCCGGGATCAGGCCGTGCTCGGTGCCGTTGGCCAGCAGCGCCTGCCACAGTGCTGCGGCGTCGGCGTTGGGGATGTAGATCTCAAAGCCGTCCTCGCCGGTGTAGCCTGTGCGCGCCAGCAGCAGCTCTTGACCGTTGATGACAACGTCCACGGCGGCGTAGTACTTCAGCTCTGTCACCAGCGCATGCTGCTCTGCCGGTACCAGCGTCAGCAGGATCGCCTGTGCGTTGGGGCCCTGCACGGCGATGAGCGAGGTTTCGCTGGAGACATCCTGAACAGCCACGTCGAAGCCTGCTGCACGTTCGGCCAGGAGCGCGGCCACCGTGGCGGCGTTGCCGGCGTTGGGGACCACCAGGTACTTCTCATCGCTGCGGCGGTAGGAGATCAGGTCATCGATGATGCCGCCGTCGGCGTTGCAAATCAGCGAGTACTTGGCCTTGCCCACGGCCACGGCGGACAACTTGCCAGCCAGTGCGTAGTCCAGGAAGGCTGCGGCGTCCGGGCCGCTCACCCAGACCTCGCCCATGTGGGAGAGGTCAAAGAGGCCAGCTGCGTTGCGGACCGCCCGGTGTTCGGCCAGTTCCGAGGAGTATTTCAGCGGCATCTGCCAGCCACCGAAGTCGGTGAAGGAGGCGCCAGCTTTTTCGTGTTCGCCGTAAAGGGCTGTGTGGTTCTCAGTCATGGGAATTCCTTTGCGGGTTAGTTTGAAAAGTCTTCGGCGAAGTCTTCCAGCGGCGGGCAGGAGCAGACCAAGTTGCGGTCCCCCGCTGCGCCGTCAATGCGGCCCACGGGCGGGAAGTACTTGTCCTGGCGCAGCTTAGCCACCGGGAAGACGGCCTGCTCGCGCGGGTAGCCGCGGTCCCAGCTGGAATCTATGACGGCGGCAGCCGTGTGGGGTGCATTGCGCAACGGGCTGTCGGCCAGGGCGAACGCGCCTTCGGCGACCTGGTCGATTTCGTGGCGGATGCTGACCATGGCCGTGATGAAGCGGTTGATCTCCGTCAGGTCCTCGGACTCCGTGGGCTCCACCATGAGGGTGCCGGCCACGGGGAAGGAAAGGGTCGGTGCGTGGAAGCCGTAGTCGATGAGGCGCTTGGCGACGTCTTCCGCTGTGACACCCGTCTTCGCTGTCAGTTCACGCAGGTCCAGGATGCACTCGTGGGCCACCAGATCTCCGGCACCTGTGTACAGGACAGGGAAGTGCTCGTTGAGCTGTGAGGCAATGTAGTTGGCTGCCAGCAGTGCTGACTTGGTGGCTTCGGTCAGGCCCTGGCCGCCCATCAGCTTCACGTAAGCCCAGGAGATGGGCAGCACGCCGGCGGAGCCGAAGCGTGAGGCGGAGATCGGAACACCCGTGGCCGAGCTTGCCGAGACCGCGTTGGCGTCACCGGGCATAAACGGGGCCAGGTGGGCCTTGGCTGCAACGGGGCCCACGCCGGGGCCGCCACCGCCGTGCGGGATGCAGAAGGTCTTGTGGAGGTTCAGGTGGCTGACGTCGCCGCCAAACTTTCCAGGCTGGGCCAGCCCAACCAGGGCATTGAGGTTGGCACCGTCAACGTAAACCTGTCCCCCGGCGGCGTGAATGGCGTCGCACACGTCCCGGACATCGGCGTCGTACACACCGTGGGTGGAGGGGTAGGTGATCATGATGGCCGAGAGCTGGTCCTTGTGCTTCTCGATCTTGGCGTTCAGGTCTGCGTGGTCAATGGAACCGTCGGCGGCTGTGGCGACCACAACCACCTTCATGCCGGCCAGCACTGCGGAGGCGGCGTTGGTGCCGTGGGCGGAACCCGGGATCAGGCACACGGTGCGCTGCTCATCGCCGCGGGAGCGGTGGTAGCCGCGGATGGCCAGCAGACCGGCGAGCTCGCCCTGGGAGCCGGCGTTGGGCTGGATGGACACCTGGTCGTAACCGGTGATCTCGCACAGATCGGCTTCCAGTCCACCGATCAGTTCGCGCCAGCCGGAGGTCTGGGAATCGGGTGCGAACGGGTGGATCGAGGCGAACTCGGGCCAGGAGATGGCTTCCATCTCGGCGGTGGCGTTGAGTTTCATGGTGCACGAACCCAGCGGGATCATGGTGCGGTCCAGGGCCAGGTCACGGTCGCTGAGGCGGCGGATGTAGCGCAGCATCTGCGTCTCGGAACGGTGCGTGTTGAACACCGGGTGGGTCAGGAAATCGGAGGTGCGCACAGTGTCCGCAACGATGGCCAGGGCGACGGTACCCGCGTTGTCGGCGCCGTCCCCTGCCGGTGCGGCACCAAAGATGGCGGCCACGCGGGCCACGATGTCCGCCGTCGTGGTTTCATCGACGGAGATGCCCACATGATCGGCGCCAATGGCGCGCAGGTTGATGCCACCCTTCTCGGCAAGTGCCAGGAGGGCACCGGCGCGGCCGGGAACCCGCACGGTGAGGGTGTCGAAGAAGGAGGTGTGCAGGAGTTCGACGCCGGATGCCTGCAGTGCCGCTGCCAAGGTGCAGGCGTGACCGTGCACGGTTTCGGCGATGGCCTTGAGTCCTTCGGGGCCGTGGAAGACCGCGTACATGGAGGCCACGATGGCCAGCAGCGCCTGCGCGGTGCAGATGTTGGACGTGGCCTTTTCGCGGCGGATGTGCTGCTCGCGGGTCTGCAGGGCCAGGCGGTAGGCTGGCAGCCCGGTGTTGTCGGTGGAGACGCCCACAATGCGGCCCGGCAGCGAGCGTTCCATGCCATTGCGGACAGCCATGTAGGCAGCGTGCGGGCCACCGAAGAACAGCGGCACGCCGAAACGCTGGGCTGTTCCGACGGCGACGTCAGCGCCCTGCTCCCCGGGAGGGGTGATCAGGGTCAGGGCCAGCAGGTCAGCGGCCACGGTGACCAGTGCGCCGCGTTCCTTCGCTTCTGCAATGACGGGGGCGTGGTTGAAGACGCGGCCGGAAACGCCCGGCTGCTGCAGGACGACGCCGTTGATGGCGCCGTCGGGCAGGCCCAGGGAAAGATCGGCAACTTCCACGTCAAAGCCCAGCGCCTCGGCACGGCCCTTGACGATGGCGATGGTTTGCGGCAGCAGGTCTGCATCGAGAACTGTTTTGCCGTCGGCGGCAGCCTTGGACTTGTTGGCGCGGCGCATGAGCAGCACGGCCTCGGCCACGGCGGTGGCTTCATCGAGCAGGGAGGCGTTGGCCACTGGCAGGGCCGTCAGGTCGCTGACCATGGTCTGGAAATTCAGCAGCGCCTCGAGGCGGCCCTGGGAAATTTCGGGCTGGTAGGGGGTGTAGGCGGTGTACCAGGCCGGGGCCTCAAGGATGTTGCGACGGATCACCGGCGGCGTCACGGTGTCGTAGTAGCCCTGGCCGATCATTTGGATGGCCGTCGTGTTCTTCGCAGCCAACGCCCGCAGTTCGGCCAAGACCTGAACTTCACTGCGCGCACTCTGAAGTTCCAGGGGCGTGCCCTGACGGATCGAATCAGGGACGGCTGTGTCCACGAGGGAGTCGACGCTGTCGTAGCCGATGGCCTTGAGCATGGCGTCAACGTCGCTCTGGCGGCGGGCGCCAATGTGCCTGTCGGCGAACACTGTGGGATTGGACTGAATGGTCATGAGGAACTCCAAAGTACGGCCGACCTGTTTAAGGGGCGCGGCAAGGGCTGGGTTCCTCCCCGCTCTGTCTTGGACCTGAGAGATTCCGCGTCACCTTACGTTCAAGGAGGGCGCTTGCACCGTCGGTGAGTGGGGCTTTCGCCCCGCTACTTTCCAGAGTTGCCTCGCCGTGGCGGTACAGGGGCCTGAGAGATTCCTGGGGAGGATTTGCTCCTACGGCGCCGCCACATTGCTGGGAGAACTCTCCCGCCACGGTTCAAAAGGCATTTTTAGTTATGGGTGACTCGGCTCACAGATTACATGAGAATTCGGCTCGAGGCAAAGCTCACCATCACCATTGTGGGCAACAACACCCCAAACCACGGCTCCGCAGCGCCCTCATGATCACCGCCTTGCATCGCGGCAACTGCGGGACTAACTGAGTAATTCCAAGGGGGACGCGCACCTGACACAGGTCCAGGCAAAGGCCTTGGTGGATGGCGTCATCACCTAACACTTCGGGCTCCGGCGACTAATGCCATAGTTTGACGGAAATGCCACAGTTTGTACTATGGCATTTCCGTCAAACTATGGCATTTTCGTGCAGCAGGCACCACGATTCGGCGTTGAAGCCCAGCAGCGCCTGTATCAACGCCAACGTCATCACCTGCGCATCACTGATCCGCGGTCTGATGCCGATTCCGGACAGCCTTGCACCTCAAATGGTGACGCCACGCCGTACACACCCCATGGAGTTACTCATCTAGTGCGCGAGACGCAGCACCGACGTAAGTGAAGAGCCCATGATTCGCGGCGGGAGAGTCCTGCCGGTGCTGAGTCTGACCACGGTGCGGGCTTTCGGGGAAACGGAATGCTGGTTCGCCCTGATCAAGATCGCTGCCATCGCCGCCCTGATTATGGTGGGCCTGTTCATGATCTTCAGCGGTTTCCGCTCAGAAGCCGGCCTGGCAACGTTCACGAACTGATGGAGCCACGGCGGATTCTTCCCCATCCAGTTCATGGGACTTGTTGCCGGCTTCCAAATTGCCTTGTTAGCGTTCGTGGGCATTGAACTGGTAAGAACCACCGCGGCCAAGGAACTCCTGAACAGCGAGGCTGCACGCTAGCAAGGTAAGTTGCGTGGCGCCGTCGTATTTCAGAGGCTGCGGCGCCCCGCCCACAGCCCGAAAAGCAGTGGAAGCACCGAGACGATCATCAGCACGTTGCCAAGCACTCTGTCATCCGCCCTGACCACGGAACCTGCGATCAGCAGTGCGCCGAACACCAGCGCCGATACCGCCCGTTGTGCCGTGCGTTGAAGCCGCGCCACCTGCCGTTCCAGCCGCGGGCTGGTCACCGCCAGTTGTCCGTCTTCAATGGTGCTGATGAGACCATCCAGGCGTTTTGGCAGACGCAGGGCGAGCCCGACGACGTCGAACGCCTGTTGCGCCACGTCCTGGACAATGTTGCCACGCTCCTCGCGCAGCAGCTGTGCCGCATACGGTTCCACCGAGTCCCACAGATTGAACCGGGCATCCAAGGAACTGCACATGCCAGAAGTCAGCGACATGGCGCGAATGATGAGCAGGAAATTCTCCGGCAACTGGAACGGCAAGGAGCGGACCACGTCACCGAACTCCAACGCAAAATCACGGAATTCGCGCGGATCCACCTCGCGAAGCTCGGCGAAGCCCATCCCGCCAAACCGGGCAAAGAGGTGCTTCATGGCCCGTTCAAGCTCTGCCGTATCTGCCGACGGCACCAGCACGCCCACATCACTGATCGCTGCCACCAGGCCCTTGCCGTCCCGCGAGGCGGCCGCGATCAGCAGCTTCCGCAGGCCTCTGCGCGTGCTGGGTGGAATCTCACCCATCATGCCGAAGTCGATGAACGTCAGTTTCCAGGGGTGTTGTGCGGATGAGTTCGTGGTCGGCGTGACAAAGATGTTGCCGGGGTGCGGATCGGCGTGGAAGAAGCCGTTCGTGAACAGCTGGTCGAACATGACCGACGCGAAGACCGGGGCCACCTGCGCCGGATCGATGCCCGCGGCAAGAAGCGCCGCCGAGTCCGTAATCTTGATCGCCGTAACATCCTCCAGGGTCAGCACGCGGCGGGTGCACCGCTCCCATACGACGTCGGGCACCATCACCCTGTCGTCGTTGGCGAAATCAGCGCCAAAACGCTCCGAATTCGCTGCCTCGTGCAGGTAGTCGATCTCCTCGAGACTTGTCAGCGCAAACTCCTCGACCAGGGCAGGCACATTGGCACGGTCGGACACGAGGCGCACGCGGCTGAGCCAGCCAGCCACTTTGCGCAGCGCGGCCAGATCCACACTCACAATCTCCTCGATGCCTGGCCGCTGCACCTTCACCACCACGTAGTGGAGCCCGGTGTCGGCGGCGTTGGTAGGCAGAAGTTGTGCCCGGTGCACTTGGCCAAAGGATGCAGCAGCGATGGGCGTTTCCTCAACCGAGGTGAATACCTTGTCCAACGAAGCACCCAGTTCCGCCTCGGCAAGGGCCCGTATTGCGGGGAACGGGACAGGTGGCACCTCGTCCTGTAGCCCTTCCAGTTCGGCGGTGATCTCGGGTGGGAGCACATCGAGCCGGGACGACATGTACTGACCAACCTTGATCATCAATCCCCCAAGGTCCACCGCGAGCGCATGGAAACGCTGGGCGAAGCGCCGCATCCGCTTTGCCCGGCTGCGTTCGGCAATCCTGGCAAGCCCTAGGCGAGGAAGGAGCAGCTCGAACCACCAGGTCACGGTCAAATGCCACGCGGCGAAGCGCAGGATACGACGGTAGCGGGTACGGGTGTTCCCGGCGCCGGGTACCGGATCTGCCCGGTCGCGACGAACCAACGCCACGCGCGTCAGTCCTGGGCGAGGATTGAATACAACTTGCGCCGCGCCTCATCGAGCACGGCAACAGCCTCCTGCACCTGCTTCGAGGTGCCGGTGCGGCCGACCTGGGCGGCTGCCTGCGCCAGTTCCATGCCAGCCTTGGGCAACGCCGCAAACCCGGCGCCCTGCGCGGGACCAGTTGATTCCCAGGGGGCCGACACATCCGTGCCCGCTACAGCCTCGCGGCCAGCCTCGGTCAGCGAGTAGATTTTGCGGCCGTTGGATTCCTCGGCGCTGATGAGGCCCTCATCAGCCAGCAGCTGCAGTGTTGGGTAGACGGAGCCGGCGCTGGGCTTCCAGCTGCCACCGCTGCGCTCCTCGATTTCATGAATGATCTGGTAGCCGTGCATGGGCCGTTCGGCAAGTAGCGCCAGCACCGCCGACCGCACCTCGCCGCGGCCTGCGCGGGTACCCGAGGGCTTTTCAAACCGCGACCGCAACTCTTCGACAGCCTGCCACATCCCGCCCATATTGTTTCCGAAAAATGCGCCTTCCGGGAATGAATTATGCATCATGCTCTCCTCAGCCACTCGCGAACGATACTCAACGATAGTTAACGATATACCCGTGCAGCGACGGAATCAATGGTTCCGCAAGAAGTGAAAGGGGCCATATTCTTCGTTGCTGCACGCCCTAGATACGTCCAGCTCCGGATGCCGAAAACTGTCACCGGTTGGCATGCCGTGATGAACCTATTTCCATCGTTGCGCCATGGGTCCACGCTTGTAGGCTTGAGTGAACCGCGCTTTAGATTGGCTCGGGACGGGAACGAAAATGGCCACGTTTAGGGAACTCCACCACGGTGATGCGCCGCTCCTGCTGCCCAACGCCTGGGACGTCGGCTCGGCGCTGGCGGTCACGGCGGCAGGTCCAGCAAAGTGGCAACTAACACCCCCGGGATCCGCGAAGACGCTCTAGCTTCTTGTGGCGCCGTCCGGCTTGAATGATTCCGGTTCGGTGTCCAGATGCAATTGGGCTCGTGCCCCACCGCTGTAGCGCGCATTGTCCAAGGTCAGCCGGAGGCCCAGCACCCGCGCCTGACCAATCGCGATAACGAGACCCAAACCCATTCCACCACTGGAGGACTTGTGGCGCGAGGGACCGTCGCTGAGAATCTCCGTAGGATATCCGGTCCCCTCGTCTTGAACAGTCAAGAGGCCGGGGACTGTGGTGACCGAAACTGTTCCGGCGCCATGAACCGCTGCGTTGGTGACCAAATTACCGAGGATACGTTCAAACCTCCGCAGTTCCGTCCGCAAAACGGTCCCAGGAGCCCCGGGAGTGAACTCAATGTTGACGCCTACAAGGGGCGGTGTCAGCTGCAATCTCTGAAGGAAGGAACTGATGGAGGGATCCAGCGGAATGCTCGATATTTTCGGGGCAGCGACGCCGGATTCTAGCCGTGAAACCTCCAACAAGTCCTCCACCAGACTGCGCAGGCGGTGGATACTTGCGCGAACGAGATGCGCCGGCCGGGAATCGTCCAGCAGGGCTGCTGACGCGACCAACCCGGCGATGGGTGTGCGGAGCTCATGGGCTAGATCGCCGGAAAACCGCTGCTCGATCAGTGCTCTTTCGGTGAGCTTGGCAGCCATCGAATCGACCGCCGCCGCAAAGCGATCCACTTCGTCCCGGCCCGGCCCAATGGCTGAACGCACGGAAATACTTGCGTCCCCCGCCGCCAACCGGTCCGCGGCCTTGGCCCCGGTGACAAGTCGGCGGGCAATCCGGCCAGAGATGAACAGCGCCGCCGCTGAAACTCCGACGACGGACGCCGCACCTGCCACTATGGTCGCCTGGCGGATTTGCGCCAGAGTTACTTGGACTTCTGAGAAGTCAGATCGCAGTGAAATTATGGATGTGGCGCCGTCAACCTTGACCGTGCTGGCCGCCCAGATCCAGGCGTGGCCCGGCGTTGTTTCGTCAAGGTAGCTGACGGTCGCACCCTTGAGCGCCGCCTCCCTGGCTGCGCTGGGGAGTTGGGTGTCGTTGAGTTTGGCACTCGGGGAACTGACCCCTGTTTGCTGGAGCAGGACCACGGCGTTGTTGAGCTGGCGGACCGTTTCGGCACGGATTTGCTCATTCTGTGAGTTTTGGACAATTTGTCCGACCATGAAACCCGTCAAAATGACGGCGACCAGCACCGATAGGGCAACCGTCAAAAGTATCTTCCAGCGAAGAGACACTGCTATCCCACGAACTTGTAGCCGAAACCGCGCACTGTCTTGACACGGCCCTGACCGATCTTCTTGCGCAACCTCTGGACGTGGACGTCGACCAGGCGGTGTTCCCCTGCCCAGTCGAATCCCCAGATTTCTTGAAGGATCCGCTCCCTAGCGAAAACCATTCCCGGTTCTTCTGTCAGCAGCAACAGGATTCGCATCTCGGTGGGCGTCAGGTGAACTTCAGTGCCATCAAAAGAGACCTTCAGCCGTCCTGTGTCCAACTCCATGGAACCGATGCTGAGCAGACTAGTATCGATTTGCTCGGCGTCCCCGGTGTGAGGCTGCGGGTGTCCGGGGCCAGGAGTGCTTTCGCGGCAGCGTCGAAGGACTGACCTGATGCGGGCGTGAAGTACCTCCAGGTCAAAGGGTTTGCCCAGATAGTCATCAGCTCCCGCTTCCAGACCTTGCACCATGTCCACAGGCTCACTGCGGGCAGAAAGCATGATGATGGGCATCATGGAGTGCTCACGGACCGTCTGGCAAATAGATGCGCCATTCATTCCGGGAAGCATGACATCGAGAAGGAGCACGTCAGGTAACTGGGCCAGTATTCCGTCGCGGCCATCCAGCCCGTTGGAGTACGTTCGCACACTGTATCCGAGCCGCTCCAGACCCAAGGCCGTAGCCTCCCGGATTACAGGGTCATCCTCAACGAGGACGACGCTAGTCGGCGGGGCGAGATCAGGCACGTGGCGGGTTTCGCTGGACACTAGATGTTCCCGCCCTTGGTCGTTTTGGTGAATTCTTCGCTCTGCTCGAACCCTCCGTTGTGGTTTTGAAAGATCCGCACCCGCAACACGGAGGGGCAGCAAACTGGGTCGCTGGCAAGGTAGTTGCGGTCAGTGGCGACAACTGACCCGTTGTCTCCGGGGTCCAGCCACACCCCCGCCCCAAAGACCTGGAGTTTAATGGCCGGCTGTCCGTGGTCATCGGCCACCACGAACCCGGCAAGACCTACCCCATCTCCGGGGGTGAGGACAGTCACCAGCTGGTATCGAGTTCCGCCGACATTCAGCGGGTTGCCGAACGAGAGACATTTTTCCGGACACTTGGCCAGATTCTCCTGAACCGTTAGATGCGAATCGAGGCTGGGCACGTCGTGCGGGTCGGCCTTCATCAATAGCGTACGCATCTGCGCAGCGTCATAAGGGGATGAGGGATGCGCTTTGTCCGTCCTGACGGGGAGGTTGCTCGCGACGCCACCGGACGTCGGGGCTTCCCCGGACGTTCCCTCCACATGTAGGGCAGGATCTGTACTGCAAGCAGCGGAAGACATGAGGATCAACAGCATGAGGAAACTACCCACGACGACCCGGGTCTTGCACTTACTACGGCTCACAGACGCATCCTCTCGTTTCTTTAGGCTGTATAACGATCCTAGTGTCCGTGAACAATTCGACGAGAAGATCTTCCCCCACCAACATCACCGTGACATCACATCCGGATGACTTCGGCACAACGGCGGCGCCACGAAGTTGGCGGCAAAACGATGAACCCCTGCAATCCGATCGCGCCGCTTGCTCCACAATGGGCTGAAACCATGATCACCATGAGTACTTCACAGCGAAACCTTGCCCTCGACGGGTTGCGTGGCCTAGCCGTGATGGCGGTTGTCGGTTATCATTTCTTCCCCGAGAATCTGCGCGGAGGCTACCTCGGCGTGGACGTCTTTTTCGTACTGAGTGGCTACCTCATCACCGCCGGGCTCCTGCGCTCGTGGCAAACAGACAGACAACTGCACCTGCGCAGATTTTGGGTTCGGAGACTTCGCCGGTTGGTTCCGGCATTGGTGGCCATGCTGCTGGGCACCTTGGTGCTGCTCGTCGTCATTGGTGGTGACGCCGGCACCGGGTTGCGGGGTCAGCTGTTGGGCGCGTTGAGCTATTCCAGCAACTGGCTGCAGATAGGGGCCGGTCAGTCGTACTTTGATCAAGCCGCACCACCTGTCTTCCAGCACTTGTGGTCATTGGCGGTGGAGGAGCAGTTCTACATCCTGTGGCCTGTGCTGCTTGGCGGCTTCCTCCTTGCCGCGACACGACTGGCCCGCCCCTTCACGGCGCAGAACCGGTGGATCGGGGCCAGCCTTGTCGTGGTCCTCGCCGCGGCGTCCGGGGCACTCATGGCCCATGGCTTCGTGAACGGCAGCGACCCGAGCCGCGAGTACTTTGGCACGGATACGCACAGCTTTGGGTTGCTCCTGGGCGCCTGCGCAGCCATTGTCCCGCAGGAGTGGCTGGCCCGGTTCGGCGGACAGACGATCATGCTGGTGCGCGCGGTGTGCCTGGCGGGGATTCTGGCCGCCGTCGCGCTCCTCCCCGACACAGGCTCGCTGGCTTACCAGGGCGGGATCTTTGCGGCGTCCCTTGCAACAGCGGTCCTGGTGGCTGCGCTTGAAACCAGGCCGGCGCCTGAACGCTCCCTGAACTTACGGCGAGTTTTGGAATGGGACGCCTTGCAATGGGTGGGTCGGCGAAGTTATGGGATCTATCTCTGGCATTGGCCGTTGCTGGTTGTTGGACGGCAGTTACTGGGGCAGGGAACCCCGGTGGCAACAGCGCTGCTATTCATCCCTCTGACGGTTCTGATGGCTGCCATCAGCTACAAGTGGGTCGAAACGCCCATCTGTCGGCAAGGATTTGGGGTCATCGGCACGAATTGGCAACGGTTGCGCCGTCGGAAGTTCCTGGGACGCCCGGCTGCGTCATACGCCGTCGCGCTGGCCATGGTGGGGGTGCTTGTCGTCGCTGGTACTGCAGTTGTTGCGTCACCCAAGGAAACAGCCCTCCAAGCCCAAATCCGGGCCGGCACCGAGGCTTTAGCTGCCGCCCAAGCTGCCGCGCCTCCCCAACAAAAGCCAGAAAACCCGCTGAGCAGCCCTACGCCAAAGCCAGAATCTGAGGCCCTCCCAGCACAAGGTTTTGAGCCTGCTAAGGGTGATGGCTCCGATGTCACGGCGATTGGCGATTCGGTGATGCTGGCCTCGGCCCAAAGCCTAGTCGCGGCGTTGCCGCTCACTGATATCCACGCCCAGGTCGGCTACCAAACGTGGGATGCGCTAGGACTCCTGGCCAAGCTCCGGGAGCAAGGGGCCTTGCGCAAGAACGTACTGATCGGGCTCGGTGCCAATGGCGATTTCAGCTTGGAGACTTTGGCATCCATCTTGTCGGAGCTGGGGGCAGACCACCAGTTAACTCTCGTGACTACCCACGGAAACCGCCCCTGGATACCTGCGGCCAATGACCACATGCGCCGCTTTGCCACAACGCACCCCAACGTTCGACTGCTGGATTGGGACAGCTTGAGCGCCAAGGTGCCGGACTTCGCAGCCGACGGTATCCACCCGGGTCCCGAGGGGGCACGCATGTATGCACAGCTCGTGGCCGACGGGCTTGCGCGCTAGTTTGTGCCCGGAATCCGCCCCTGGGCAGCGCCCTACTTCTTCCGCGCAATATAGTACGCCTGGGGTGTTCGCTCGTCTTTGTCAGGTTCCCGGACCAGTTTCGCTTCGACATCAAAGCCAGCGCCCTCTAGAAGCCTCTCGGTACACTCCGGGTCCATCAAAAAGGCATCCAGACTGATCTCATGCCCATAGGCGCGCTCAATATGCCGTTTCGCGTCACCTACTTGGAAGGCGAGGAGCGCGAATCCGCCAGGGGCCAAGGCGGTGGCGAAGGATTCAAAAACAGCAGGAAGTCGTTCGGGTGGGATGTGGATGAGCGAATACCAGGCGACGATCCCGCCGAGAGCTCCCGCCGCCACGTCTAGCGCCTCCAGAGATCCGACGGCAAAGTCAATTGACGGTTGAGCCTTTCGCGCAACAGCCACCATGCCGGGCGACAAGTCAATCCCCCTGACATCCACCCCGCACGATTCTAGATAGCCCGCAATGCGGCCAGGCCCACAGCCGGCGTCCAGGGTGGTTCGGTTCCCGGCGCCACGGACCCGCTCGGCAAAAATCGACAGTACGGCACGGTCGTACGGTTTCTCCGCCATAAGGCCCCGTAGTAGTTCCTCGTAGTTCACTGCGACGGTGTCATACGCGGCCCTAGTCTCGGCGACGTCCAGCGGTTCGTTCATGACAACAATCCTAGGCTCGGCAACTCACCGGCCCCCGCCGGGCACGCCGGGCTGAACTCACAGTGTGACGTTGAGCAATTCCTGGGCAACCAAAAAGTCTTCCGCACCAGCGTTTCCGCAGCTCGGAGAGCTGTTGTCGGGGGGACTCGATCGATCGAAGCAGGAAATTGACTCAATTCCTCCGCCCAGCCAGCACGTATCCATGAGGAGGTCGGTTACCGCCAGCCGTCCACTGGCCGTGCTCTGAACCGTTTGTAAGCCAGCACCGATCGCGTTTGAGATAATAAGAACGATCGCAGATCCGGTCACAGGAGTATCAGCAAAAACTGCAACGAAACTCTGGGCGGGCCCAGCTGATGTTATGTCTGTTTGCGTGGCATCCCGCGTGATTTCTTCGTCTGAGGAGTGGAATGATGAATTACTTGTGGGCTACTCGCAGTGAGATGCGCTTAGAGTTCTTGCCAGCTGCAGAACAGACACGGTTGGAGCTGGTGGCTCGGTGAAGAGTGTCCTGAGTGGATTGGCCTGGCTATCCCTGTATCTGCTTTTTTGCTTGGCTCCGCTGCTGCTGGCCCTCGGTCAGCCCGATTCGGTGGACCGGTCATTCCTGATCGACTTTTCCGTGGCTCTCGGTTTCGTCGGGTTGTCGATTCTCGCTCTTCAGTTCGTCTTGATCGCCCGGTTCAAGGTCGTGGCGGCCCCGTTCGGGATCGACGCATTACTGAAGTTTCATATCCAGATCACCTTCGTGGCACTCGTGTTCGTCGTGGCACACCCGATCTTGCTCTTCATCGCAGATACCCAATATCTGGCACTGCTGAACCCTCTGACGGCGCCCTGGCGAGCAAGGTTCGCCGTCCTAAGCATTGTGGCGCTCCTGGTGTTGATTGGGCTGTCCATCTGGCGGAAACGATTGCGGCTTCGTTACGAGGTCTGGAAACTGACACATGGGCTGATAGCTGTGGCCGTGGTCTTATTTGGGCTCCTCCACGCGAGTTTGGTGGGGTACTTCGTCACCGGAACCCTGCGCCACCTCCTCTTCGAGGGATACATCGGTATCCTCATTTTCCTGTTGGTGTGGGTCCGCCTCATCAGCCCACTGATGAGGCTGCGACGTCCCTGGCAGGTAGTCGAGGTGAAAACGGAACGTGGTAACGCCACAACCTTGGTGATTGCTCCAGTGGGGCACGCCGGATTTAGTTTCAAGCCAGGGCAGTTCGGTTGGATCGCCATCGGACGGTCCCCCTTCAGTATCACCCAACACCCGTTCTCGTTCTCTTGCGCTGCAGACACGCAGCCCGGAGGAAGCCTCAGTATGACCATCAAGGTTGCGGGAGACTTTACCGAAACAATTTCGGCAGTTGCACTCGGGACTCGCGTCTACGTCGACGGTCCCCACGGCGTATTCAGCATGGACCAGCGGCAAGCACCCGGGTATGTGTTCATCGCCGGCGGAGTTGGCGTGACACCGATGTACAGCATGCTTCTAACCATGCTGGAGCGCCAAGACGTCCGACCCGTGACGCTCTTTTACGCCAGCGAAAGTTGGGACGACGTGGTGCTTCGTGACGAATTAGCGGAGTTGATCGAAACGATGCCCAACCTCAACCTCATCCATGTTCTCGGGAGCCCGCCCTCAGACTGGGACGGCGAAGCCGGGCGGATCAACGCTGATATGTTGCAGCGACACTTGCCAACACAATTCCGACGCTACGAGTTCCTCCTTTGCGGCTCCACCCCCATGATGGATGCCATGGAAGAAGCCCTGGCTCAGGTGGGCGTACCCTACAGCCAAGTTAGTTCCGAACGCTTCGACATGATCTAAGGAATCCACAATGCGTCAAGCCTGGACAACCCGGTTCGTCATCATCATCGGCGGCATACTCCTACTAGCCAGCATCCTCTTCGCAGCAGCCCGACTCTAGAGCGAACTCGCTCCTGCCAGGACTGACCTGATGCCCCAGACGAATACGGCGTTTAATCGCCGTTCTCGTCATGCTCTGACGTAATCGTCCGAGCATCGCTCTCCCGGCCGTGACGTGATTGGAATCCGTCCTAGCTGGCAGGTTGGGCCAGGTGACTGTAAGCGAGTTGAGCCAACGCTGCCGCCTGGTCACCGAGAACACTGTCGTCGAAGACAACACGCGGGGAATGGTTGAACTCCGCCGTCGCCGGGTCCACGTACTCGGGCGAACACAAGACGGCAACGAACGTCCCGGGGACTTGCTCCAACACCAGCGAGAAGTCTTCCGAGCCCATCATCGGGGCGTCCAACTGTGTAACTCGGCCATCGCCGAATTGTCCGCGGAGCACCTGCAAGGTGTTGGCGGCGAATTCCGGGTCGTTGTACGTCACCGGGTAGCGGATATTGAAGTCAACGTCAGCAGTGCAGCCGTGGGCAGAGGCTATGCCATCAGCCAAGCGTTTGGTTTCCAACAGAAGTTGGTCCGTGGACTCCTTGGACAAAGTACGCACAGTCGCCCCCAAACTGGCGCTGTCAGGAATCACATTGATGGTGTCCCCCGCCTCAAGCTGCGTCACCGTCAGCACAATCGGGTCAAAGGCGTCGAACTTTCGCGTCGCCATGCTTTGTAGTGCTGAAACAATTTCAGCGAGTGCCGGGACAGGGCCCTTGGCCAAATGCGGTTGAGAGCCGTGCCCACCAACACCATGAACAACCACGCGAAGCTCGTTCGAGCCGGCGAGGATTGGACCAGGTTTGGTGGCGAAGACACCCTTGGGGCCGGGGCCAACATGGATAGCATAGGCGGCAACCGGCTTCTCGCCGGCAGCCTCGAGGAGACCTTCACCAAGCATGACTCCAGCGCCGTTGTAACCCTCTTCGCCGGGCTGGAACATGAAGATGACGTTGCCGTTCAGTTCTTCACGACGCGCGGTGAGCAGCTGTGCGGCACCCACCAGGCCGGCAACATGCAGGTCATGGCCGCAGGCGTGCATATTCCCGTTGGTTGACGCATAGTCCAATCCCGTCAGCTCTTCGACTGGCAAGGCATCCATATCTCCTCGCAAAAGTACTGTGGGGCCAGGCTTTGCACCGCGAAGCACAGCCACCACCGAGGTGGTCTTCTCCCCCAGCGTGATCTCCAGGTCAAGACCATTCAAGGCTTCCAGAATGAGGGCTTGAGTCTTAGGCAAGTCGAGCCCCACCTCCGGCTCGGTGTGGAGTTTACGGCGAATAGCCACTAGCTCGGGCAGCAGCGCTGCCCCTGCCTCTACAAATGACATCGAGTTATTCCCTTCGAGAATGAATACTACGTTGACCCAGTTTGACATGGCTCCCGGATCAAAACGCCCACTCCGGGTGCCGAATGGAGCATCTTCCCGCCAGGTCTTACCGGAATCAACTATCAGCGAAAAAGCGAGTAAAGTGATCCCGAAAATTTGAGCGGCAGTTATGTCAGTTTCAGCGTCTCATCTACGTTCAAAGCTGCTGTGACAGACCCAAAATAGCTGCGCAGTTTCACCATCGCACTGGATGGATGGACGCTGGTTCAGGCCGCTCACTAAAATGGAACTGGATTCGACGCTAACGCGACCGAGCCGCTTCGATTGTGTACATGACCGCGGCGGGGAAGCCACGTCGGGCGATGTCTGAGAAGGCTGCGGCGCTTCCGCTGGCCTGCTGTCTGCTCTTTCTTATGTCTATATAGGGGCTTGTCTCCGATACCGACAACAGGATGGAGGGAATGAAGACGAGGGCTTACACGGCTGTGCTTCTCGCCGGCCACCCATGACGTAGTCCCCCGAAGCCACGCACCTTCTGGGAGCAACGGTGACGATTTCCACGGCCCGATAGGCTAGCCCGCGCGGGCTCAAGTCCAAGTGCGATGTGACCCATAGCGTGGCGTTTCCGTGCCTTTGGACCAAAACTGGACGTAGAAAAACTCCTCCGGACCAACGTTTCCGCAGGTCAGAGGGGCGCTTTGGTGGAGCTAAGGAGATTCGAACTCCTGGCCTCTTCTTCAGATGGTGGTGTTTTTAGCGGCCTTTAACACTACCTAGACCCCCGATATTACGCGGTAAAGCAAGGTTTTCGATGGCTCATGGAGGGCGTCGAATAACGACACGCTTTGGACCAAAGCGTGTCGATTTCGCGGGGACTCGCAGAAGCCCAGAGCGGGTCGGTTGTGGACCATTGCGCCCAAACCTAATTCGAGCGTTCACGGGTTCCGAACCAGTACTCGACTCCGCGCGCACCCAGACCCATCCGCGGCAACGATTGCGGCGGATGATTGGGAGGCCAGAACCATAGGGCAAAGCTCCGGGGCCAGGCGAAAATGCTCGGCAGCCTTTTTCGCGTTTGGGCCCGTCCACTTGTGTACCGTATATGGCCCCTTCACTGGACAGATCACCGAACAGGTCTTACGGGACGCTCCATGGCTTGCCAAATCAAAGGCGCAGGTCAGCGGGTGGCTCGTCCGGTGAAGGACCGGCTTGCGGGCCTACTTTTCCGGTTGGGGCGACACCCCCGCCACTTGCCTCATCCCAGCACCTCCGATCGAAAGTCAGGCTTAGAGGTATTAGTCTGTGGGAATGTGCGATGAAGAGCAGGAATTAACTGGTGGCAACGCGTCAGGCCGCGTGGTGCGTATAGGTGAGACGGTACGAAAGCCCTGGATTGATAACACGTCAGCCGTGCAAAGCTATCTCGAAGCTATCCGCGCGCGCGGAGTGGATGCCCCCAAGCCGCTTGGTCGTGATCAGGATGGACGGCAAGTGGTCGAGTACGTCAGCGGCGCTCTTGCGATCGATCTATTGCCACTGGGGCATGAGGACCTATTGCGGGTAGGGAGAATGATTCGCCGCATCCACGATGCGAGCGAGTTCGTGCCGATTTCCGATCCGGACGGATGGAAGATGTTGCTGCCTGCCGAGCATCCGAATCTGATGTGCCACAACGATCTCGCGCCGTGGAACCTCATCATGGGAGATCGGTGTGTTTTCATCGATTGGGATGGCGCTGGGCCGAGCACCCGGTTGTGGGATCTGGCGTACGCTGCGCAATCGTTTGGTCTGTTGTTCGAGGGACAGCCTGTGGAAGCTGCCGCAGCAAGGCTGCGTGCCGTTATTGATGGATACGGGGCAGACCTTGCGTTGCGCGTGGCGTTGCCGGACGCGATGGCAAAACGGACGTTTGCGATGTTCGAACTTCTACGTTCATCAAGCGAGAGCGGATTCCAGCCATGGGCAGATATGTATGTGAACGGCCATGGTGAACATTGGCGCGCCGCCGCTGAGTACGTCGCTCTAAACCAAACAGCCTGGAAGCGAGCACTCTCGCCATCGGAATAAGAGCGTTCACTCAGCGTTCCTTGCGGGATTGTCCAGTCCGGCTCTGTGGTTGCGACATCCAGGGTCTGCTCTGGGCGATGGTTGGTGTCGGTGGGCATTGCGCGTTAGCGTTCCTGACATGAATGTTATTTATCCTCCGAAACTCGGACCTGGAGATATGATCCGAGTTGTCGCGCCTGCCCGCAGCCGGGCATTGGTAGCTGAGCATGACTACAGTGCCCTGATCGAGCAACGGTTTGCTCAGATGGACCTGCGTCTCTCGTATGGGTCCCACGTCGACGAACGTGACGCCCTGGACTCGTCCCCCGTTGCGTCCAGGGTCTCTGACATCCACGCTGCCTTCGCGGACCCTGAGGTGGCAGGCATCCTCACCGTCCTGGGTGGGTTCAACAGCAATGAACTTCTTCCCTTCCTGGACTGGGACCTGATTGCGGCGAATCCGAAGATCCTCTGCGGCTATTCGGATATCACGGCTCTGCAGAATGCCATTCTCACCCACACCGGATTGGTGACGTATTCCGGACCGCACTGGTCCAGTTTTGGAATGAGGGACCACTTCGAGCAAACTCAAAAGTGGTTCACTGAAGCCCTCCTGGAAAGCGAGCCTGTGGACCTGAAACCTGTCCAGTGGTGGACTGATGACGACTGGTTTCTTGATCAGGACAATCGGAACCCTCTTTCCGGAGACGGCTGGTGGGCACTGCAGCCAGGCACGGCGTCGGGGCGCATCATCGGCGGCAATCTATGCACCCTCAATCTGCTCCAGGGGACGCCCCACATGCCGGCCCTCGACGATGCGCTGCTCTTCCTCGAAGACGATTATGAGAGCCATCCGGCAACGTTTGCCCGCGACCTGACATCGCTCTTGCAGTTGCCGGCTGCCGGAGGCATCAAAGGGGTGGTCATTGGCCGTTTTCAGCAGGCAAGCCGGATGACCCGGGACCTTTTGGAGCAAATCGTCAGGACCCAGCCGGTCCTCACCGGGCTTCCCATTCTGGCCAATGCAGACTTCGGACACACACAGCCGCAGATTACGCTGCCCATTGGCGGCCACTCCGAGCTGACCGTAGGCGTTACCAACAGTCTCCGCATCACCACGAACTAATCAACAGCGGGAGCAAGAAGAGTCCGACGCAGGTCGTCCAAACGGTGCCATGAACGCGTTCAATGCCGACGCAAGGCGCGCTTCGGTCCAATGTGTTGACGGGTCCTCGACGTTGACATGCGGCGGCGCGGCGCGTGTTCACTGGTCAAGTCTTTCATTTGGTGAAAGAAAGCCTGTCATACCGAGGGATGATCCCGTCAATCCGAACGACCGGTCGGGGTTCAGTTAACGGGCCACGATCTTTACTCGATAGTTGATGCGTGGCCAAGGGCGGATGCGGGTTAAGCGTTTAAGATACCCTCCTTTGCTTCTCGGAGGTCTGGGAGTGCGTGAGTGTCAAGATCCTCCATGAAATGGATACTGGCGTAGCGATCGAATTTGATCCGTCCCGCGTCATCAAAGATTCTGAGGCTTCGGCGAATCCCGCCGGTGGGGAAATACGGGTGCCGACAGGTGACTTGAACGACGGTATCGGGCCACGCACCGATGACGTCCACGACTGTGTCATGAACGCCATGGGCGCGTGGACGGGTGCTCCCATCGACTGGACTCCAATATGTGTCGGCGGCATCCATAAATTGGTCCGTCACCGCTTTCACCGCTTGAATTATTTGCGCGTCGGTCAAGCTAACAGGCGTCCAGCGAGTTCCTGCTACGGCAACCAGGTCGATCCGCGCCGGATCCTGGGACGGGCCAAAGGGGTCAAAGCCCAGGTCAAGTCGTTCTTGTGCGACGGGTTTTCCCCATCCCTGGGCAATATAGTCCCTGAATTTCACCTGCTCGGGCCATTGTTCGACCGCGCCCAAGACCAGTTCCGTGCACCTGTACTCATAAGTGAACCCGGAATAGTCGGGGTGGGAGATCGGCGGAGAGGGGTTCACGAACAGCACAAGTTCGCAGGCTTCCTCGCGTACGACGTTGACATACCGGTCGACGTCCAGGGTTCGCGTCGGCCGTCCAGGGAAGTGGATGTGCAGCGTCGTTGGCGCAGCCCAATCCGCCGGCAGCTCACCGCCACGGTAACCGTGGTCGATCTTTTCGTAAGGAGAACTACTCGTCCACAATCCGTCACGTGTTGCACCCACGACCGTCATGGGTTCAAAACGAACCACGCCAACGGATCCATCCACATCGATTCTTACCGCCACCCCATGATCCGGTGCCACCATTTCCGGGTAGCGATCGTCGCGCACATCGTCATCGCCTTGATACACCACCCAGAGTGCATCCGGCGCCCGATGAACCCACACGTTCGGCGAAAATATTCCAATATCAAGCTCGGGCCAGGTCAGAAAAAGTTCCGGCCTATCCGCGCGACGAACCAGCGCCACGGGACGTTCCGCATCAACGAAAAACGTCGTCTCACCAATCGTTGCCCGTGGCAATGGTGACATTACGTCGGTCATGGCCCGATGCTAGCAGCCGAAGCGAAGCGTCCCGTGAGTCATGCCCTCGTTTTGCATTCGCCATCGTCGTGATGGCACCGACAATCCGAAACATTTGTCCCGCAGAAGGTTCCGTTTAAGGACCTATGAAGGCTGTGCAGACGAGTACTGAAATCTGTGCAGGTGACTTCTGAAAATGACACCAAGGTCGTTTTCTACCTCTGCCAAGGATGGTTTGGAACTAGTGGGTGTTGATCCAGTATCGGCGTTTGCCGTTGCGGCTGTCTTCATAGATGCCGCCGTTCTTTCCGATGGTGGCACGGGAACCTGCATTGTCCTCGTCGCAGGTGACGAGGACTCGGGAAATCTTCAATTCATGGGCAACCGGCAGTGCGTCTTCCAACGCCTTAGCGGCGTGCCCGCGACGGCGGGCGGATGGCCGCACGCTGTATCCGATGTGCCCGCCTTCGTTGAGGAGGAAATCGTTCAGTTCGTGCCGGATGGCAAGCGAGCCGAGGACGGCTTCACCGTCTACAATCCACAGGTAGGTGCACGGGACGTAACCTGGCTTCCGTGGCGTCTCGGGTCGGGCATAGGCAAGGAGTTCGTCAACGAATCGACCGAATGCCGCAGGTTCTTGGAGATCCTCCAGCGACCAATCTTCACAGCCTCCACCGTCCCTGTGGGCGCCCTCAAATTCAAGGGCACTTTCCAGCCAAGAGGAGTGGTATTTCGTGTCTGGAGTAATAAGCGTGGCCATCACAAAATCCTAGCCGAGTTTTTTACTCTTACGGACGGCGCATGTTGAGGACAGCGACAGGGGCCTAGCAGCTCTTTCCTGCACCGCGAGTTGACGTCCAACTGAGAATCAACAGGGATTAGGATAGTAGTGCCCCGTAGAGTGGTGTAACACCCGGGCGGTGACCGGTAGCCCTGAAAAGGGGGCGGTCACCGTGGGTCCTTCGAGGAAAATTCTCACATCCCACTCGAAAGGACATCTCACGATGACCGCTCCTCATATTGTCGA
>NZ_JBTNDH010000031.1:0-42759 GCF_054511095.1 Arthrobacter sp. TMN-49
CTTCCGGTGATGACATTTTCTCTAAAAAAGCTTCATTAATTGATGAAGACTCCATCGGTATCGCAACTCCAAAAGGTATGGAGTGTTGCAACGATCCCTGTAACTCGCCGATCGTTGCAACAACTGCCACACAGATCGGCCGGTAAGTGCGACACGGATCGAGGGTGTCATAGATGGCGGCGGGCCCGTACGCAAATGGCCACCCGATTTTGGTGGCATTGTGTCATGCTGAGCAGTTAATGCCGCACCCGGGCACCGACATGGATAGAGTTTGAACTGTGCGCAATTACTCGCTGGAAACAGAACCGACGGAGCTGGTAGGCCCCTGGCTGGAACCTCTTCTTGACGAAGTCATCGACTTCCGACGGGACCTCCACGCCCACCCCGAGCTGTCCTTTCAGGAGTTCCGCACCACGGGCAAAATCTACGACCGTCTGGTGGCGGCCGGGCTTTCTCCGCGCCGCCTTGACGGTACCGGGGTCATAGTCGATGTGGGCGAAGGGCCCATTACGACGGCGCTGCGCGGGGACATTGACGCCCTGCCCATTGTGGAGGAGACGGGGCTGCCGTTTGCCTCCCGCAACCATGGCGTAACCCACGGCTGCGGCCACGACTTCCACACGGCGTCCATGCTGGGTGTGGCCCTGGTCTTAGCCACAATGCACCAGCACACCCCGTTGGGTGGGCGGGTGCGGATCATTTTCCAGCCGGCCGAAGAGACCATGCCCGGCGGCGCGTTGTCCTGCATCGATCAGGGCGCCCTTGACGGGGTGCCGCGGATTCTGGCCTTGCACTGTGACCCGCGCGTTGAGGTGGGCAAGATTGGGACGCGCATCGGCCCCATCACCAGTGCCTCCGACACCATCAAGATTGAACTCTCCGGCCGCGGCGGTCACACCTCCCGCCCGCACCTGACGGAGGACCTGGTGTTTGCGTTAGCACAAATTGCCATCAGTGTCCCCGCGGTGCTGTCGCGCCGCGTCGATGTGCGCAGCGGCGTCTCCGTGGTGTGGGGGCAGATCCATGCCGGCTCGGCACCCAACGCCATCCCCGGGAGCGGTGTCATGAGCGGCACCATGCGCTGCCTTGACCGTGAGGCCTGGCATTCGGCCGGGGAACTCCTGGACGACGTCGTTCAGCAGGTAGCTGCCCCGTTTGGTGTTGATGTGCACCTAGAACACACCCGCGGAGTGCCGCCGGTGGTCAACTCCGAACACGAGACGGCAGTGATTGAAGCAGCCGCCCGCGCCGAATTGGGTGAGGACTCCGTCGTGTTGGCGCCGCAGTCCATGGGTGGGGAAGATTTTGCCTGGTTCCTGCAGGGCATTCCGGGTTCCCTGATGCGCTTGGGGACCCACGTGCCGGGCGGGGAAGAATATGACCTGCACCGGGGGGACTACATTGTGGATGAACGCGCCCTGTCGGTGGGGATCCGGGTGCTGTGCGCGGCGGCCCTGCGCACCTTGCGGGCCCCTTCCGAACTGTAGTCAGCCGGGCACGCTGGCCGGTTCGGAAGTATAGCGCAAACAGTGGCTTGAAGCGCTTGACGTGGACCGAGTCTTGCGACCTTTTTCAGGTTAATTCTGCCCTTGTATAACGGTTCACCAACGATGCCCCGCGCAGCCCCCGGAGCCCTATCAGCTTGCGGTCCCGGAACACTAGTGTGATGAGCAGCACCGCAAGGCTGGGGTGCGTCGAGCTGCGCGGGTTGGCTCCACCTGCTGGACCTCCATGGCTCCGGTTGCGCTGGAGCGGACCCGTGACTATGTTGGGCGCCCGTCCTCCACTGCGGCCCTACACACCACGGAGGAATCTTGAAAAACCTGCTTCTGAACACTGCCAAGCGCGGGGCCCTTGTCGGAACTGTTGCAGTCAGCGCCGTTGCGCTGCTGCTCACCGGCTGCGGGGAGGCCCCGCCGGCACCCGGCGGCGGCACGGAGAATGCGGCTGCGGCCAATTTCCTGGGCTGCATCGTCTCGGACTCCGGCGGATTCGACGACCAGTCATTCAACCAGTCCTCCTACGAGGGCATGAAGAGCTCCGTCAAGAATCTGGGCATCAAGATGAAGGAAGCCCAGTCCGCCAGCACAGCGGACTTTGCGCCGAACTTGAGCCAAATGGCCAGCGCCGGCTGCAACATGACAGTCACTGTCGGCTTCCTGTTGGCAAAAGCCACCAAGGATGCGGCCAAGAACAACCCCGATCTGCACTATGCGATCGTCGATGACAACACCATCAAGGCTGACAACGTCAAGCCGGTGGTGTATGACACCGCCCAGGCCGCGTTCCTGGCCGGGTACGCCTCAGCTGCCGTGTCCAAGACGGGCAAGGTGGGCACCTTTGGTGGCATCAACATCCCCACCGTCACCATCTTCATGGACGGCTTCGCCGCCGGGGTGGAGTACTTCAACGAAAAGCAGGGCAAGGACGTCAAACTCCTGGGCTGGAACGCCGCCACCCAGCAGGGTTCCTTCGCCAACACCTTTGAGATCATCCAGGAGGGCACCAAGATCACCAACAACCTGATCTCCGAGGGTGCCGATGTTGTCATGCCCGTGGCCGGTCCGCTCGGCAAGGGTGCAGGGGACGCCATCTTGGCGGCCAACAAGGGCGGCAAGGACGTCAAGCTGGTGTGGGTTGACTCCGACGGCTTCCTGACGGCACCCACCTACAAGTCCATCCTGTTGACCTCGGTCATCAAGACCATGGGCGAAGCAGTGGAATCGATCATCGAAGATGATGTGAACGGCAGGTTCGACCCGACGCCGTACATTGGCACCCTGGATAACGGTGGCGTGGGACTGGCCCCGTTCCACGCTCTTGACACGGCCGTCAGCGCCGACACCAAGGCCCAGCTCGAGGAAATCAAGAAGGGCATCATCGACGGCTCCATCAAGGTCGAATCCAAGGCCAGCCCGAAGTAGCCCCACCGCCGCGGATGGCAGAGGGCAGCCCACCACGGGCGCTGACATCCCGCGCAGAACAGCTGGCGTCCGCGCCGACACACCGGAGGGATCCGGACGTGCCGGCGCGGACGTGCTGCTGGCACCCTTGACCCTGCACCAGTGACCATCCAACAAACCGCAGACGGGCATGAACGTTGAAACTAGAACTTCGGGGAATCACCAAGAGATTTGGCTCCTTCGTGGCGAACGACCACATCGACTTGGTGGTGGAATCCGGCGAGATCCACAGCCTGCTGGGCGAAAACGGGGCCGGGAAATCGACCCTGATGAACGTCTTGTATGGCCTGTACGAACCCTCCGCCGGGGAGATCCTCATCGACGACGTGCCGGTACGGTTCTCCGGCCCGGCGGACGCCATGGCGGCCGGCATCGGGATGGTGCACCAGCACTTCATGCTCGTGCCGGTGTTCACGGTGGCCGAAAACGTGGCCCTGGGTGCCGAATCGACCACCTTCGGCGGCGTCCTGAACCTGGCGGACACGCGCCAAAAGATCCGTGAGATCTCGGCAAGGTTCGGCTTCGACGTTGACCCCGACGCGCTGGTGGAGGAGCTCCCCGTGGGCGTCCAGCAGCGCGTGGAAATCATCAAGGCGCTGGTGCGCAACTCCAAAATCCTGATCCTGGATGAGCCCACAGCCGTGCTCACACCCCAGGAAACGGATGAGCTCATGGACATCATGGCCCAGTTGAAGGCCGGCGGCACCTCCATCGTGTTCATCTCCCACAAACTGCGTGAGGTCAAGGCCGTCTCGGACACCATCACTGTCATCCGCCGCGGCAAGGTGGTGGGCTCCGCGCCGCCGTCGACCCCCACCACCGAGCTGGCCGCCATGATGGTGGGCCGCACCGTCAACCTGACCCTGAACAAGGCCGCGGCCACCCCCGGCGATGTCACCTTCAGTGTCAACAACCTCACGGTGATGAACGACGCCGGCCAGAGACTTCTTGATGACGTCACCTTGATCGTGGCCCAGGGCGAGATCCTGGCCGTGGCAGGGGTGCAGGGCAACGGCCAGAGCGAACTGACAGAAGCTGTGCTCGGCCTGCAAAAGCACGTGCTGGGCTCCATCACCCTGGGCGGGACGGAATTGGTGGGCAAAAGCGTCCGCCAGATCCTCGATTCGGGCGTGGGTTTTGTGCCCGAGGACCGTCAGGACGACGGCCTGGTGGGCGAATTCTCGATCGCCGAGAACCTGGTCCTGGACCTGTACAAACACCCGCCATATTCTCGCCGCGGCACCATGAACCGCACGGCTGTGGCGAAAAACGCCGTGGACAAGGTCGCCGAATATGACGTCCGCGCGCAATCATCCCAGGATGCGGCGGACACCTTGTCCGGCGGAAACCAGCAGAAAGTGGTGCTGGCGCGGGAACTGTCCCGCCCCTTGAAACTGTTCATAGCCTCCCAACCGACCCGCGGCGTGGATGTGGGCTCCATCGAGTTCCTGCACAAACGCATCGTGGCCGAGCGTGATGCCGGAACTCCCGTGGTGATTGTCTCGACGGAACTCGATGAGGTGCTGGAACTGGCCGATAGGATCGCAGTACTCTTTGCTGGCCGCCTCATGGGCATTGTGCCCGGAAAATCCAGCCGGGCGTTGCTCGGGCTGATGATGGCCGGGTTGACCGCGGCAGAAGCACAGGAACAAATGGACGCGCAGGAGAATGACAGTGACGGCACAGGCACTTCCAACGGCACGGCGGTGCAGTCATGAGCGGGGTTGAGAGGGCAGCTTCGGCACCAACACCGGACGGTAAGGGCACAGTGGCTCAGGAGCCAACCCCGGCCAAGGAACGGCCCGGCAGCCAGCTGATGCGTGAGATCGTCAGCGGCAATGCCATGATCTCCGTGCTGGCGGTGGTGGTGGCGTTGGTCATTGGCGGTATTCTCATCGCGTTCACCGATACCCGGGTAACCACGGCGCTGGGGTACTTCTTCAGCGACCCGAGCGCCACCTTCAAGGCCATTTGGGCGGCGATTTCCGAGGCCTACGGGGCGCTGTGGCGCGGTGCCACCTACGATCCGAATTCGCGGACCTGGCAGGGCCGGCTGGGCATCTTTGAAACACTGACGTTCGCCACACCGCTGATCCTGTCCGGGCTGGCCGTGACGCTGGCGTTCAGGGTTGGCCTGTTCAACATTGGTGCCAAGGGTCAGATCATCATTGGCGCCACCTTTGCCGGGGTCGTTGGTTTCATGATCGAACTGCCGCCGGGCATCCACCTGATAGCAGTGGTCCTGGCAGGTGCCATCGGTGGTGCACTCTGGGGCGGCATTGCCGGCTTCCTGAAAGCGAAAACCGGTGCGCACGAGGTGATCGTGACGATCATGCTCAACTACATTGCCGTCTCCCTGGTGCTGTACTTGCTCAAGAACCCCCTGCGCGACCCCTCCAGCAGCAACCCCATCAGCCCGCCCATGCACGAAACAGCCATGTTTCCGCTGCTGCTGGGGCCCAACTACCGGGTGCATGCCGGACTCATTGTGGCAGTCCTGGCCGTCATTGTTGTTTCCTGGTTGCTGAACCGGTCCACCCTGGGCTTTGAGTACCGTGCCATCGGTGCCAACCCGCGCGCAGCCCGCACGGCGGGCATGCTGGTTTCCCGCGGCTACATCACCGTCATGCTGATCTCCGGTGCACTGGCCGGACTGGCCGGGGTGACCCAACTCGCCGGCACCGAAAAAACGCTGGATGCCGATATTGCCGGCAGCATCGGCTTTGATGCCATCACCGTGGCCCTGCTGGGCCGGTCCAAACCCTGGGGCACCTTCTTTGCGGCCCTGCTGTTTGGCGCGTTTAAGGCAGGCGGCACCTCCATGGCCATCAATGCCGACGTTTCCATTGACATTGTTGCCGTGGTGCAGTCCTTGATTGTGTTGTTCATCGCCGCCCCTCCCTTGATTCGCTCCATGTTCCGGATCAAGGCTGTTCCTCACGAAAGGCTCGCAGCATGAGCATCGCAGCCATGAGCGCTCCCGCCAAGGTGGTTGACGCCGTCGCCATCCGCAGCTGGAAGATGCCAATCCTGCTCGGCATCCTGGCCCTGTTCGCCGTCGTCGTATTCGTGGTGCTGGGCCCCAGCGGCACCGCCACGTTCAGGATTTCCCAGGACGACGACGCCTGGCAGGTCCCGGACCTGGTGCTGCCAGCCAAGGCCATGGGCATCATTGTTTCGATCGTGTGCATGGCGCTGGCGTATGTGGCCTACAGCCAAACCCGGGCAACCGGCAAGATCGCCAAATGGGTGCTCATGACGTTCACCATCGTGTTCGTGGTGGGTCTGATGGTGTGGATCATTGGGGGAACCACATCACAGAACATCACCCTGGTGGGCTTGTTCACCGGCGCCATGCTCATCACCACACCGCTCGTGTTTGGTGCCATGTCAGGTGTCCTGTCCGAACGGGCCGGGGTGGTGAACATTGCCATCGAGGGCCAGCTGCTGGCCGGTGCCTTCACGGCGGCGCTGGTTTCCTCCATCACCCACAACGCCTTTGCCGGGTTGTTCGCGGCAGCCGTGGCCGGTGTGCTGGTCTCGGCGATGCTGGCCTTGTTCAGCATCAAGTACGTGGTGAACCAAATCATTGTGGGCGTGGTGCTGAACGTTTTGGTGTCCGGCCTGACAGGGTTCCTGTTTGAAAAGGTCATGACGACCAAGGTGGACGGGGTCACCGTCTACAATCAGCCGGCCCAGCTGCCGGGCATCCCGATTCCGGTGCTGTCCGAAATCCCCATCATCGGGCCCACCTTGTTCCGGCAGTCACTCATCGGCTACCTGATGCTGATAGTTGTCGTGGCCCTGTGGTTTGGCCTGTTCCGCACCCGGTGGGGGCTGCGGGTGCGGGCCGTGGGCGAACACCCCAAGGCGGCCGACACCGTGGGCATCAACGTCAACCGCACCCGCGTGATCAACGTGCTCGCCGGCGGCGCCGTGGCAGGGGTCGGTGGCGCGTACTTCACACTGGTGGCCGTCAGCAGTTTCAGCAAGGACATGACCGGCGGGCTGGGCTTCATCGCCCTCGCCGCACTCATTTTTGGCCGGTGGAACCCGATCGGTGCAGCACTGGCCGCCCTGCTGTTTGGTGTGGCCGGCAACCTGCAAAGTATTCTCTCGCTGGCCGGGACCCCCATCGACGGCCAGTTCCTGGCCATGCTGCCGTACGCGCTGACCATCTTGGCAGTGTCCGGATTCGTGGGCAAAGCCATGGCCCCGGCGGCCGACGGCCAACCCTATGTCAAGGAGTGACAGGATGAACACTGACATGTTCGACGTCGACTGGGACGTTTTGCAGGTCGCTGCGGCAGGCGCCGCTGAGCACGCCTACGCCCCCTATTCGGGGTTCCGGGTGGGTGCGGCGGCGTTGCTTGACTCCGGCACCATCGTCACGGGCTGCAATGTTGAAAATGCCAGCTACGGGCTCACGCTGTGCGCCGAAACCACCATGGTGGGGGCGCTGCGGCTCGACGGCGGCGGGCTAATCCGGGCGTTTTACTGTGTTGACGCGGACGGCGGTGTTTTGATGCCCTGCGGGCGGTGCCGGCAGGTCCTCTACGAATTCCGTGCCCCCGGGATGGTGCTGATGACCACCCGCGGCGTCCAAACCATGGAGCAAGTGCTTCCGGACGCGTTCGGGCCCGAGACGCTGGGGCACAAGCCATGACCGCGCCCACGGGAACGGCTTTTGACGCTGTCGACGTCATTCGCACCAAGCGTGACGGTGGCACGTTGAGTCAGGGACAAATCGCGTGGACCATTGACGCGTACACGCGCGGCGCCATCGCCGAGGAACAAATGGCGGCACTGACCATGGCCATCCTGCTCAACGGCATGGACAGGACCGAAACCTCGCAGTGGACTGCCGCCATGATTGACTCGGGCGAGCGGCTGGACTTTTCCGCCCTCCGCACCCCGTCGGGGGAGCGCCTGCGCACCACCGACAAGCACTCCACCGGTGGGGTGGGGGATAAGATCACCTTGCCGCTGGCGCCCCTGGTGGCGGTCTTTGGTGCAGCCGTCCCGCAGTTGTCCGGGCGGGGCCTGGGGCACACCGGCGGCACGTTGGATAAGTTGGAGGCCATCCCCGGATGGCGGGCCAGTGTGAGCAATGCCGAGATGATGCGCCAACTCTCCGACGTGGGCGCCGTGATCTGTGCCGCCGGTGACGGGCTGGCCCCGGCCGACAAAAAGCTGTACGCCCTGCGCGATGTCACGGGCACTGTCGAATCCATCCCGCTCATCGCCTCCTCGATCATGAGCAAGAAGATTGCCGAAGGCACCCAGGCACTGGTCCTGGACGTCAAGGTTGGCTCCGGTGCGTTCATGAAAAATGTCGAAACGGCCAGGGAACTGGCCCGGACCATGGTGGCCCTGGGCCAGGATGCGGGCGTCAACACCGTGGCGCTGTTGACCGATATGAGCACACCCCTGGGCTTGACCGCTGGCAACGCCATCGAAGTTCAGGAGGCCGTGGAGGTGTTGGCCGGTGGCGGCCCGGACGACGTCGTGCAGCTGACGGTGCAGCTGGCCGTGGAAATGCTGGACGCGGCAGGTATTCGGGGCACCGATCCGGGGGCTGCCCTCAAGGATGGCCGGGCCATGGACGTGTGGCGGCGCATGATTCGCGCCCAGGGTGGGGACCCGCACGCGGCACTGCCCGTGGCCCGGGAATCCGAGGTCATGTACGCCGAATCCAGCGGTGTGGTGCAGAGCATGGACGCCATGGCTGTCGGTGTTGCCGCGTGGCGCCTCGGCGCCGGGCGCAGCCGACGCGAAGACATTGTTCAGGCGGGGGCCGGGGTGCGGCTGCACGCCAAGCCCGGCACGCAGGTGCGGGCGGGCCAGCCGCTGATGACACTGCTCACTGACACACCGGAAAAATTTGACCGGGCCAAGGAGGCGTTGACGGGCGCCGTGACGATCGCCGCGGCGGATTCCCACGTGCCCGGCAGCCTGATCATTGACAGGATTGCTTGAGGTGACGCTTCCCGGCGGGCACCACCAAGACCGGAACTGTCTCATGGTCTGTAGTCCCATGGTGTGAGCATCGCGGTCAGATCTAGTCCTTCGGGTGGATACCAGAGCGGACGCGGTCGTGGCAAACTTAGGGCAGACAACTACCACAGGAGAGGAACCATTCGCTGTGGATTTCATGCACGTCGTGGGGCAGATCAACAATGTGATCGATCATTCGGCAGCCCAATGGTGGGTGATCCCGCTAGTGAGCTTGTTTTGCCTCATCGACGGATTCTTCCTCTTCTTACCCAGCGAGACTGCCATTGTGGCACTCGCCTCCGTTTCGGCCAAAACCGGGTACCCCAATATTTGGTTGTTGATGCTTGGTGCGTCCATTGGCGCCATCATTGGCGACAACATTGCGTATTTCCTGGGCCGCAAGCTCGGCACCACACGCTTCAATTGGATGCGCCGGCCGCGCGGGGCCAGGGCGTTTGCCTGGGCCGGCAAGGAACTGGAAAAGCGTGGCGCCATCTTGATTTTCACCGCCCGCTACATTCCGGTGGGCAGAATTGCCGTGAATTTCACCGCCGGGGCCACCTACTTCCCGTGGCGCCGCTTCGCGTTGCTGGACAGCATTGCCGTGGTGACGTGGGCGGGCTACTCAGTGGCCGTCGGGACGTTTGCCGGTGGCTGGGTCCATGACAACCCGCTGCTGGGGGTGGGCATTGCCATCACCTTCGCCGTCGTCATCGGGTTCGTGGTGGACCACGCCATGAAGTATCTTCACCACGTCCTGGAAAAGCGCGGAAAAGTGGCGCCTCGCCCGGAGCCCGGCCTGGCCGCAGCCCAGCACGCGCAGCGTGTCCAGGCGCTGGCGGAAGCCCAAGCCCAGCTTGAAGCGCACGTTTCCGAAGCAGCCGAACCGGCAGAGGAGCCTGCGGCAGCGCCTGCCACCGAGCCTGCGGCAGCGCCGGTTGCCGAGCCGGCAACCGAGCCGGCAACGGAGGCGGAGACTGAAGCTGACATCCCGGACACGCGGGCTCGGGCTGCCGGGCACGTGGTGCAGCCGCGAGTTCTCGCCAGCCGGGACGTCACCGTCGGTGCTGTGGCCGACGCATCCGGCGACGGCCCCAACTAGCGCAGCGCCCGTCTCATCCCTAGAGTGGGGATTGTGACTAACTCAACTTCAGAGCAAGCAGCCCAGCCCATCCCCGTTGTGGACCTCAAATCGTTGCCAAAGGTGTCCCTGCACGATCATCTGGACGGCGGTCTGCGCCCGGAGACCATCATTGAGCTAGCAGCCCACGTGGGTCATACGCTGCCAGCCACTGACCCGGCGGAACTACGCGACTGGTTTGTGCGTCAGGCCAGCACCGGTTCCCTGGAAAGCTACCTTGAAACGTTTGAGCACACTGTTGCGCTCATGCAGACTCACTCCGCCCTGGTCCGGGTGGCCCGGGAATTTGTTGAAGACCTGGCCGAGGACGGCGTCGTGTACGGGGAGGTGCGCTGGGCTCCTGAGCAGCACCTGCGGGCCGGGTTGAGCCTTGATGAGGCCGTCGAGGCCGTCCAGGTTGGCCTGGAAGAGGGCATGGATGCCGTGGACGAGGCCGGTGGCTACATTGAGGTGGGCCAGATCGTCACAGCCATGCGCCACGCCGACAGGGGCGCCGAAATTGCCCAGCTCGCCGTCCGCCACCGTGACAACGGCGTGGTGGGTTTTGACATTGCCGGCGCCGAGGACGGGTTCCTGGCCTCACGCTTCGCCGACGCTTTCACTTATTTGGCCGAGAACAACTTCCCCGTCACCGTCCACGCCGGTGAGGGCGCCGGCCTGGTCAGCATCCAGGACGCGCTGGTCCACGGCCGCGCCCTGCGCCTGGGCCACGGCGTGCGCATTGCCGAGGACATTCACCTGGACGTCCAACAGGAGGACGGGCACGACGTCGGCACCGTCACCTTGGGCGATTTGGCGCAGTGGGTGCGTGACCGGCAGATCCCGCTGGAACTGTGCCCGTCCTCGAACCTGCAGACAGGCGCCATCGCAGCCTTTGGCACCACCATCGCCGAACACCCGATCGACCTGCTGCACCAGCTGGGCTTCAACATCACCGTCAACACCGACAACAGGCTCATGGGCGGCACCTCCCTGACAGCCGAATTTGGGCTCCTGGTGGAGACGTTCGGCTACGGACTGGACACGGTGCTGGAGTTGACGTTGAACGCCGTGCACGCAACGTTCTTGCCCATTGAGGCCCGCGAACAACTGGCAGATTTCATCATCGAGCACTACGAGGACGCCATGGATGAGATGGCGGACTTTGAGGACTCCGACGACTTCGAGGGCTTCGACGGGTCCGAGGGATTCGAAGCGGACGATGACGAGATTGACGACTAGTTCCGCTCCCACTGCTGACAGGCGGGCCGCCTCCACCCAGCTGGAAATGGCCCGCCTTGTTGGCGTGATTGCCGCCCTGCGCGAGCATTGCCCCTGGACGGCCGCGCTGACCCACGATGCGCTCACCACGTACCTGCTGGAGGAGTCGTACGAACTCATCGAGGCCATTGAAACCGGCCACAGCGATCAAATATCCGGCGAACTCGGGGACATTCTGCTCCAGGTGGTGCTCCATGCCCGGCTGGCCCAGGAGGCCGGGCAGTTTGAGCTGGCCGACGTTGCCCGCGGGCTCAGCGACAAAATGATCCGCCGCAGCCCGCACGTCTTCCACGCCGACGGCACCCTGCAGAGTACTTTTCCGGCCGGCCTCGCCGAAATCGAGGCTAGCTGGGAGCGGGTCAAGGCCGAAGAACGGGCCGGCGCCGGTGACGCTGGAGCGGCGATTTTGGCGACATCGGCGACTTCGGCCGAAGCTGCCGGGCCCTTCGCCGGGATTCCGCGGTCGTTGCCGGCGCTGGCCATGGCGCAGAAGTCGCTGGAACGGGCTGCTCGGGCCGGACGTGGCGTTGTGCCATCGGCTATGAACCCGGGTGAGCACATTGACACTGAGGAGGAGCTCGGGAAGGTGCTGTTCGGCGTCGTGCAGGCAGCCCAAGAGCGCGGATTGGACGCCGAACGGGCGTTGCGGCGTGCCGTACGAGCTTTTCAGGAAGAAAACTAGCCAGCATCCTTGCTGACTTCGACTTCTGCGCTGCGTTGGCGGCCGTGGGCTGCGCCAGTGTGACACTGGCGCAAGCTACGGCGCTGACGGTGCGCTGAAGCAAAGTGAAGTGGCGGTTGGTGCTGCGGGGCCCAAATTCGTGAGGATTTCACCGCCTCAGTGCCGCCGTGAGCGTAGCAAAGAGTGCCCCGTCACGCCGTCGGCTACGATTGAGGCGACAGCGTGGTCGAACCGGTACTGTACAAAGCTGACTTTTAGGAGCAATACGTGGCACTTATTGAAGCCATTCATGCACGCGAAATTTTGGATTCCCGGGGAAACCCCACAGTCGAGGTTGAGGTTCTCCTCACCGACGGCGCGATGGGCCGTGCCGGTGTTCCCTCCGGTGCCTCCACCGGCGCCTTCGAGGCAGTGGAGCTCCGTGACGGCGACAAGGGCCGTTACCAGGGCAAGGGTGTTCTTCAGGCAGTCGAGGCTGTTTTGGAGGTCATCGCCCCGGAACTTGAGGGCATCGATGCCACCGATCAGCGCCTGATCGACTCCATGATGTTGGAACTTGACGGCACCGACAACAAGGGCAAGCTTGGCGCCAACGCCATCTTGGGTGTTTCCCTGGCCGTGGCCAGCGCCGCAGCCGAGTCCGCCGGCCTGCCGCTGTACCGCTACCTGGGCGGCCCCAACGCGCACGTACTGCCTGTTCCGTTGATGAACATCCTCAACGGCGGCTCACACGCCGACTCCGATGTGGACATCCAGGAATTCATGATTGTGCCCCTGGGTGCAGCCACGTTCTCCGAGGGTCTGCGCTGGGGTGTTGAGGTCTACCACAACCTCAAGGCTGTGCTGCAGGAAAAGGGCCTCTCCACCGGTTTGGGTGACGAGGGTGGCTTCGCGCCGAACCTGCCCTCCAACCGTGCAGCCCTTGACTTGATCCTGGAAGCGATCAAGCGTGCAGGCTACGAGGCAGGAACCGACATTGGCCTGGCCCTGGACGTTGCCTCCTCCGAGTTTTACAAGGAGGGTGCCTACCAGTTCGAGGGCAAGGCCCTGACTGCCGCCCAGATGAGCGCCTACTACGCCGAGCTCGTCGCCGACTACCCGCTCGTTTCCATCGAGGATCCCCTGGATGAGGACGACTGGGAAGGCTGGAAGACGCTGACCGACGCTATTGGCGAGAAGGTGCAGATTGTTGGCGATGACTTGTTCGTCACCAACCCCGAACGCCTCTCCCGCGGCATCGAGACCAAGACGGCCAACTCGCTGCTGGTCAAGGTCAACCAGATCGGTTCCCTGACGGAAACCCTGGACGCTGTGTCCATGGCCCAGCGCGCCGGCTACACCACCATCACCTCGCACCGCTCAGGCGAAACCGAGGACACCACCATTGCCGACATTTGCGTTGCCACCAACGCCGGTCAGATCAAGACAGGTGCCCCGGCCCGCTCCGAGCGCGTTGCCAAGTACAACCAGCTCCTGCGCATCGAAGAAGAACTCGATGACGCGGCACGCTACGCAGGCCGCAGCGCGTTCCCGCGTTTCAAGGGCTAACTAGCTGCACCGGCCGCGGTGGCCGCTGACGGAAAGAACCCTTTCCCGCAGCGGCCACCGCGGCTTTGCTGTCTCCGGCGCCGTCCCCGGCACCATCCCGGCACCATCCCCGGCGCCGTCCCCACCGCACGGCGGTGGCTTCCCGCACTGGCTGTCTGCAGCGCTTAGACTGGGGTGCAGCAGTTCATGATTGGGCGACGTTTAGGAGAAGCATGGCCACGCGACGGCCCTCAGTGCCTAACGCACAGTTCACCGCCGGTATGGGCGGTACCCCGGAACCGACGGCCACGCCCGTGGCTGCCCAGGACTCCGGCCCGGCCGAGTCACCGGCCACGCGGGCGCCCGGTTCAAGTGAGCCCCACACCCGGCAACGCGCCTCAGCACCGAACAGCCGCAACCGCCGGGACGGTGTCATCTACACGGCCGGCAACAGCCCGGTGCCTGCGCGCAGATTCTCCGGTCGGCTGTTGGTGCTGGGCCTGACCATGGGTGTTGTCACGGTGCTCCTGGCCCCCAATGTGCACACCTACCTGCAGCAACGGGCCGAGATTTCGGCGCTGCGCGCTGACATTGCGGCCAAGGAAGCCCAGCAGGGCGCCTATAGCGCCGAATTGCTGCGCTGGGACGACCCCGCCTACATCAAGCAGCAGGCCCGGGACCGGGTGAGCATGCTGATGCCGGGGGAGACGGGGTACTGGGTTTACGGTGCCAACGGTGTTGCAGCCACCCAGGATTCGGTGGACGCCGCCAAGGCTGCAGCCGTACAAGCCACCACAGCCAAGAAGGCCACGGAGGTCACTGTCGAACCGTGGGTGGATGCCTTGTGGGGGGCTGTGCAAAAGTCAGCGGAAGTCCAAGCACCCAAGGCCGTGGCCCCCGCCGCCAAGCCGACGCCGTGAGTGTTTTGGCAAATACTATGGCGTGGACTCCTTCACGCTAAAGTGGATGGTTGAACCCCACCGCACCACGACGTTCGGCGCGCACGTGTCAACCACTGCCGCCAGCATTGAAACAGTTCCATGAAAGGCCAAATCGTGCCCGCATCAGAAAGCTCCGCCACGGACGGGCGCGTCCCCACTGCCCAGGATCTGGACACCCTTAGCCGCCAACTCAACAGGCCTGTGCGCGACGTCGTGGAGATCCCGGCCCGCTGCGTGTGCGGCAACCCGTTGGTGGCCGCCACTGCGCCGCGGCTGAGCAACGGCATCCCGTTCCCCACCACTTTTTACCTCACGCACCCGGTGCTCACGGCGGCGGCCTCCCGGTTGGAAGCCGCCGGGCTGATGAATGAAATGACCGAAAGGCTGGCCGTCGACACGGAGTTGGCTGCCGCCTACCAGCACGCCCATGAGGCGTACCTTGCCGCCCGCGAAGCCATCGGCGAACGCGCCGGCACCGGCCCGGTCCCGGAGACGGCGGGAATTTCCGCCGGCGGCATGCCGACCCGCGTGAAATGCCTGCACGTGTTGATTGGGCACGCGCTGGCTGCCGGTCCCGGCGTGAACCCCCTGGGCGATGAAGTCCTTGCCGCTGTTGCGGAATGGTGGACGGCTGAGCGCTGCTACTGCGACGGTGCCTGGGACCACCAGGCGCCCGTGCCGCACAAGGACCTGAGCCGGCACGTCAAGCACTTGAATCAGCTCAAGAACGACGCGGTCAACGCCAGCACCACTGAGCGGTAGGGCCGGCAGCATCGAAGCCGTCCGTGACAAACCCCTGAAAGGCCATTCCATGCGTGTTGCCGCCATTGACTGCGGAACCAACTCCATCCGCCTGCTCATTGCAGACGTTGTCCCGGATAACCACGGCGGTGTGGTGCTCGATGATGTGCACCGTGAAATGCGCGTGGTCCGGCTCGGCCAGGGCGTGGATGTGAGCGGCATGCTTGCCGAGGAAGCGCTGGAGCGCACCTTCGCGGCGACTGAAGATTACGCCGCCTTGATTGCCGCCAATGCCGTGGAACGGGTGCGTTTCGTGGCAACCAGTGCCACGCGTGACGCCGGCAACAGGGACGTTTTTACGGCCGGGATCCAGACCCGGCTGGGTGTGGCTCCGGAAGTTGTCAGCGGCGCCGAGGAGGCGGGCCTGTCCTTTGCCGGGGCAGCCAGTGTCCTGCCGACTGCGGCGAACCGGAACATTCTTGTGGTGGACCTTGGCGGTGGCAGCACCGAGTTCGTCATTGGCAACTCAGCAGGTGTCGGCGGCGCACTCAGCACAGACATGGGCTGCGTGCGTTTCACCGAAAGGTACCTGCAAAGCGACCCGCCCACGGCCACCCAAATCGCTGCGGCGCAGCACGCCATCGAAGAAAAACTTGATGAGGTGATCGCCGCCATCGCCCTCGACCAGGTCGATGAGGTGGTGGGAGTGGCAGGGTCCATCACCACCATCACGGCCCACGCGCTCGGGTTGGCGAGCTACCAGAGCGAGGTGATTCATGCCGCCGTCGTACCTCTTGAGAGGATCGACGCCGCAGCCTCGGAGTTGCTCGCCATGACACGCGCCCAGCGGGCTGAGCTTGGCTTCATGCATCCGGGCCGGGTGGACGTCATTGGGGCCGGCGCGCTCATTTGGCGCACCGTGCTGCGCAGGGTGGCAGCGCTCAACGCCGGGCGGCTGGAATCGGTAACCACCAGCGAACACGATATTCTTGACGGAATTGCCCTGGGTGCTGCTAAAAACTGACCCCTCCCCTTACAGGAATCGAGTATTCATGGAGTCTGCCCCCCGGTTACGGACCGTTACTGCCGCGCTCATGACCCTTGCCTTGGCTGGTTCCTTGGCGCTCATGGCGGCCCCGGCAGCATCGGCTGATGACATTCGCAACCGGCAATACTGGTTGGCACAGTCAGGGGTGAAGAAGGCCTGGGAGGTATCCCAGGGCGCGGGAGTGAAAATTGCCATCATCGACAGCGGCATCGACAAATCCCACAAAGACCTTGCGGGGGCTGTGGTGGGCGGCACGGACATTTCCGGGGCAGGATCCGCCGACGGCAGCAAGGGCGTGGGTGCCGAGCCCGAGCACGGCACACTGGTGGCCAGCATGCTGGCCGGGCGTGGCCACAGTTCCAGCACCGCCTCGGCCAAGCCCAGCAAGGGCGCCAAACCGAGCAGCACGGCACCGGCTAAGGACGCGGTGGGTGCAGGCCCCGACGGGGTGATTGGTGTGGCGCCCCAGGCCGAACTGCTCAGCGTATCTGTCTGGTTGGGCAGCGAAAACCCCTCCGGAAAGACCATTGACGACCAGATTCCGGCAGCAGTCCGGTGGGCTGTAGACCAAGGTGCCAAGGTCATCAACATGTCCCTGGGCAGCACCTCAACATCCTGGCCGCAAAGCTGGGATGAGGCGTTTGCCTACGCCGAAGCCAAGGACGTTGTCATTGTGGCGGCGGCCGGCAACCGCAAATCCGGCAGCGAACAGGTGGGGGCTCCGGCCACCATTCCCGGGATCCTGGCTGTGGGCGGTTTGGACAAGGACGGCACGGCCAGTATCGATTCGTCCTCACAAGGCATCAGCATCGGTGTCAGCGCTCCGGCCGAGGACCTGGTGGGTGGGCTGCCGGGCGGCGGCTACGCGCACTGGAACGGCACCAGCGGTGCTGCGCCCATAGTCTCGGGTGTGGCCGCCTTGATCAGGGCAAAGTACCCTGACATGTCAGCAGCCCAAGTCATCAACCGCATCATCACCACCGCCAAGCCCAAGGGCGAGGGCCTGCCTAACGCCATCTACGGTTACGGGATTCTTGATGCGAAGGCCGCCCTGAGCGAGGAGGTGCCCGTGGTGGAGAAGAACCCGCTGGGCAGCCTTGCCGAGTGGATTCGTGTGCACCGGCGTGGCGCGGTGGTGCAACCCACCAACGGTCACCCAGCCACCTCGGTGCCCCAGCCCAAGCCAACGTTGTCCGAGCACAACGCTCCAGTTGCCCTCCCTGCCGCGGAGCTTTCAAGTGCTGCGCCACGGGTCTTGGTGCTGGGTTCTCTGGGCCTGTTCGTCGTCATTGCGGCAGCCGGTGGCACCCATCTGTTCCTGGCCCGGCGTCGGCTGACGGTGGCCCAGGCTGCCGGGGGTGCCGATTCCGGCGCGGGTGCCTGGGGCGCCCACGCCCACGATTCCGACGATTCCGACGATTCCGGTGCGGGCGCGGGCGCACAGGCCGCCCACGGTGAATCCTTGCCTCATAGACGAGACGTCCGAACGGGCCACAAACACTAGCCCGCCTGCTCGTGCTTGCTCCTTCCCCTTCGCCTTCACCTGCTCCTGCTCCTGCCCCGTGAACGTACAGTAGATGCTGATGTTTGCTCTCAACATCAGCATTATCTGTACGTTCACGGGGTGGGATTGTGGCACACTCCCCGGTCCGGGCACGAGTCCGTTACGCCGTCGTGAAGCGGGTTAGTGAATATTTTCACAAACAGCGCTATTATGGTTCTATGGCAATCACACCCACCTTTTCAGCACGTCCGCGCGTCCTCGTAGTTGGCGGCGGCTACGTCGGCCTTTACGCGGCGCTCAACCTGCAGAAGAAGATCGCGAAGTCCGGTGGCATTGTCACCCTCGTTGATCCGCTGCCCTACATGACGTACCAGCCGTTCCTGCCCGAGGTGGCCGGCGGCAACATTGAGGCCCGCCACGCGGTGGTGTCCCACCGCATGCACCTGAAGGAAACCGAGCTCATCCAGGGCTCCGTGACCAGCATCGACCACGAGAACCGCACAGCAGTCATTGCTCCGGTTGACGGTGCCACCCCGTTCGAACTGCCCTACCACGACGTGGTCATTGCAGCCGGTGCCGTCACCCGCACCTTCCCGATCAAGGGCCTGGCCGAGTCGGGCATTGGCTTGAAGACCATTGAAGAAGCTGTTGCCCTGCGCAACCAGGTACTCTCCCTCATCGAACAGGCTTCCACGGAAACTGATCCCGAGCTGCGTAAGCGTCATCTGACGTTCGTTGTGGTGGGTGGCGGCTTCGCCGGCATTGAAACCATCGCCGAGCTCGAGGACATGGCCCGCGCGGCCGTCAAGCTGAACAACCGCGTTGAGCTGTCCGAGCTGCGCTTTGTGCTGGTTGAGGCCATGGGCCGGATCATGCCCGAGGTCACCGAGTCCCAGGCCCTGTGGGTTGTGGAGCACTTGCGCAGCCGCGGCGTTGAGGTTCTGTTGAACACCTCGCTGGACAACGCTGAGAACAACAACCTCAAGCTCATCAACCTGCCGGACAAGTCCATCGCCCAGGAATTTGATGCCGACACGCTCATCTGGACGGCAGGCGTCATGGCCAACCCCATGGTGCGCTCCACTGACTTCCCGATCGAGCCTCGCGGCCGCGTTTCGGTCAACGTCAACCTGCAGATCACCGGCGAATTCGGTGTCATCCCGAACGCCTGGGCTGCCGGCGACGTTGCTGCAGTGCCGGACGTCACAGGCGGCCTGCCCGATGGCACCTGTGTCCCCAACGCCCAGCACGCCCTGCGCCAGGCCAAGCGCCTTGCAAAGAACCTGTGGGCGAGCCGTTTCAACAAGCCGCTGACCGGCTACAAGCACAAGAACCTTGGTGCCGTGGCCGGCTTCGGCGAGTGGAAGGGTGTTGCCAAGATCATGGGCATCCAGCTCAAGGGCCCCCTGGCCTGGTTGGCGCACCGCGGCTACCACGGCCTGGCCATGCCCACGTTTGAGCGCAAGTTCCGCGTGATCATGGACTGGTTCGTTGCGTTCTTCGCCGGCCGCGACCTGGCCCAGCTCGAATTCTTGGACAACCCGCGCCGCGCCTTCGTCACGGCAGCCAACCCGGCCCCGAAGCCTGCCGCCAAGCCGGCCGAGACGGCCCCGGTAGCCGAGCCGGTCAAGGAAGAGGCTACTGCCGCCAAGTAGCAAACACCGCCCGGGCCAGTCATGGCCCGGGCACCGCGGCGGCCCGCACCACAGCTTGCACCACAGCTGCGGGGCGGGCCGTTTTCGTGTGCTCACCGGCCCGTGACGCTCTGACGTCCCGGTTCTCGCTCAGGCGGGGGCACTAGACTGCTTTGATGATCATCAGACGCGAGCATGCCGGGGACAGGCCCGAAATCTTGGCCCTGGTCGAGGCCGCCTTTCCCGAACCTGTCGAGGCCAAGCTGCTCCGCGAGCTGTTTGCCGCACGGGAGTACATCCCGGACTTATCGCTCGTGGCGGAGTCGGACAGGGGTGAGGTTCTAGGTCACGTGATCACCACCCGTGGCTGGATTGGGGCGGCGCCGTCGCTGGGTTTGGGTCCCATAGCGGTGCTGCCGGCGTATCAGGGTCAAGGAATCGGATCGGCCTTGATGAACGCCACCATCGCCCAAGCAAACACCATGGGGGAATCGACCCTGGTACTGCTGGGCAGCACGGACTACTATCCCCGCTTTGGTTTCGTGCCCGCAGATTCCCTGGGCATCATCTCCCCGGACCCATCGTGGGGATCACACTTCATGGCCCTGGCGCTGAATGCTTTCACAGCCGGTTTGCATGGACACTTCAAATACGCAAAGCCCTTCAACGCCCTTTGAGCCCCAGTTTCTTTAGCGGGCGGCCCATCCAGTAATGTTGATAGCAGCTGGAGCGTCCAGACCAGCTAGGCCCCAGTAGCCCAATGGCAGAGGCACCAGACTTAAAATCTGTTCAGTGTCGGTTCGAGTCCGACCTGGGGTACCTACACACCACGCCGTCCATGGTGGTTTCCACAGGAATCCGGGAACAAAAACGGTAGTTCGAACGTATTACTAAGTACTGCTAGAGAACGTTTTTTGACCACTCATTCGTAAGGAATCAGAACAATGGCACTTGGTGGAAATCCGGTTTTTGCCAACAACAAGAACTTCAAGGACACGCCGTCGGGACAGCGCGGCTACGTCAACGGCGGGGCCGACACCATGGCCGCGCAGGCGCAGTTCTCCGCTGAACAGTTGCAAGACATGTATAACAAGCCTGCCGCGAATGCCTCGCAAACGGGTCGCATGAGCTATGACGACGTCATCATGAAGACAGTCCTCACCCTTGGCCTGGTGCTGGTTGGCGCAGCCTTGGGCTGGATGGTGCCGGTGCTGATGTGGCCGGGCATGATCGTTGGCCTGGTGTTGGGATTGGTGAACGCCTTCAAGAAGGAACCATCACCGGCCCTGATTCTGGGCTATGCCGTGTTCGAGGGCATGTTCCTGGGCGCCCTGACCGGTGTGCTTGAAGCACAATTCCCCGGTATTGCCATTCAGGCCCTGCTGGGCACGCTCAGCGTGTTCCTGGTGACCCTGGTGCTGTTCCGCAACGCCAAGGTCCGCGCCACTCCGAAGATGATGCGTTTCTTCATCATCGCCATGGCTGGCTACGCGCTGTTCTCGCTGGTCAACTTCTTCCTCATGATGTTCAATGTCACCACCACCCCGTGGGGCATGAACGGCATGGACATTCCCGGCACCAACATCCCCTTCGGTGTGGTGATTGGCCTGCTGGCCATTGGTCTGGCTGCCTTCTCGCTCATCGTGGACTTCACGTCCATCGAAAAGGGTGTCCAAAACGGCTTGCCTTCTAAATACTCCTGGACGGCAGCCTTTGGCCTGACAGTGACTCTTGTGTGGCTGTACGTGGAGATCCTGCGCCTGCTGGCCATCCTGCGAGGCAACGACTAAATCCGGCCCAGGCCCTTCATAACACCGGCAGTTGCCCGACCCCTGGCTGCAGGGGCCGGGCACTGTTCAAATTTTTTCAGGAATATGGCAGAACTTGCCCCACGTCACTAGCGAAAGTACCTCATGACTGTTTCACCCCTGATTTGGGGCATTACCATTGTGGTCATTTTGGCCCTATTGGCCTTTGACTACTTCTTCCACATCCGCAAGGCGCATATTCCCACCCTGCGCGAAGCAGCCATCTGGTCCTCCATCTACGTTGGCCTTGCCGTTGTTTTCGGCATCGCTGTGTTTGTCTTCGGTGGCGCCACCATGGGTGGCGAGTACTTTGCCGGCTATATCACCGAAAAGGCATTGAGCGTTGACAACCTGTTTGTCTTCTTGGTCATCATGGCCAGCTTCAAGGTTCCCCGCGAGGATCAGCAGAAGGTTCTGCTCTTCGGCATTGTCTTCGCCCTGATCGCACGCACCGGTTTCATCTTTGCCGGTGCCGCGTTGATCAACACCTGGTCCTGGATGTTCTACATCTTTGGCATCATCTTGCTCATCACGGCAGGCAACCTGCTCAAGGAAGAAGACGGCAGCGATGAAGGCGCCGATAACTTCATCATCAAGTTGGCTAAGCGCCTCTTCAATACCTCCGAGCACTACGATGGCGACAAGCTCGTCACCAAGATCGATGGCAAGAAGGTCCTTACCCCGATGCTGCTGGTCATGGTCGCCATTGGTGGCACCGACCTGCTCTTCGCCCTGGACTCCATTCCGGCCATCTTCGGGCTGACCCAGAACGTTTACATTGTCTTCACGGCAACGGCGTTCTCCCTGATGGGTCTGCGCCAGCTGTACTTCCTGCTGGATGGATTGCTGGATCGCTTGATCTACCTCTCCTACGGCCTGGCCGCTATTCTGGCCTTCATCGGTGTGAAGCTGGTGCTGCACGCCTTGCACGAGAACAACTTGCCGTTCATCAACAACGGCGAGCACGTAAACGTCTTTGAGATCTCCACGAGCCTTTCCCTGACGGTCATCATCGGGGTCCTGGTCGTCACGGTGGTGGCTTCCCTGGTGAGCAAGTCCGGCAAGGCCCAGACGGTCCTCAACAACGCCCGTCGCCATGCTGAAAGCTACTCGAACCTGGAATACACGGCTGATCCGGCCGAGCGTGAGCGCGTGTACAGCCTGCTCATGGTCGAGGAAAAGACCATCCAGACCATGGAGCCGAAGTACCGCGACAAGCACAAGGACTCCGAAGAGATCCTCGAGCAGATCGCCAAAACGCACGAGCTGCACCAGGACTTCCTGGGCAAGTAGCCCCCGCTTAAACAACTGGCCCGCAGAAAACGGCGAAAATACCCACGAATTCGTGAATTTTCGCCGTTTACTGCGGGCCAGTTGTGGTTAGCGGACCCGGCGTGCCCCGGGGGCCGGGGAGACGGCAAAGATGTCCGGTGCGGTGAAACCAGCGTCGGCAAAGGCCTGCCCCACATTGGCGCGGACCGTGGCCTCCGCCGTGGCCGGGATCAGCGCGATGGCGGATCCGCCAAAGCCGCCGCCGGTCATGCGTGCCCCGAGGGCGCCTTGGGCCAGGGCAGTGTCCACGGCAAGATCCAGCTCCGGGCAGGAGATCTCAAAGTCATCGCGCATCGACACATGACTGGCGGTGAGCAGCGCACCAATGGCGGCCGGACCGGCGTCGTCCAATACCTCAACAGTGTCCAACACGCGCTGGTTCTCCGTGATGATGTGGCGGATTCGCCTGTACGTCTCGTCGTCCAAAAGCCCCGCGGCCTCGGGCAGGTCGGCCGCAACAACGTCGCGCAGGGCGGCAACGCCGAGCACCTGCGCGCCCAGCTCGCAGGAGGCGCGGCGGGCAGCATAGCCGCCTGTTGCGTGCGCGTGGCTGACCCGGGTATCCACCACCAGGATGAGCAGCCCGGCGGCAGCCAAGTCCAGCGGCACCAGCGTGGATTCCTGCGTGCGGCAGTCCAGGAACACGGCATGGCCGTCGGTGGATAACAACGACGCCGACTGGTCAAGGATGCCTGTCGGGGCACCCACCACCTCGTTCTCGGCACGCTGGCCCACCAGCACCAGCTCATTGGGGCTCAGCCCCGCCGACTCAAGCTCGTTGAACGCGGTGGCAACCGCGCACTCGATGGCCGCCGAGGAGGACAGGCCGGCCCCGGAGGGCACCGATGAATGCAGGTACAGGTCAAAGCCGCCAATCGCGATGCCCATCTGGCGCATGACCCACACCACGCCCAGCGGGTATGCCGTCCAGCCGCTCATGGTGTCGTGCGACAGGGCGTTCAAGTCAACGCTGATGGTTATCTGCTCACCAATGCTGGACCGCAGCCGGGCAACGTTGTCATCACGCAAACGGATGGCCACTACCGCGGCACGGTCAATGGCGAAGGGGAGCACAAAACCTTCGTTGTAGTCGGTGTGCTCGCCAATGAGATTGACCCGGCCGGGCGCCGCCCAAACTCCGTCTGGGGCCGCGCCAAACGTGTCCTGGAAGGCCTGAGCCACCTGGGCCGCGTCGATCGAGGCACTCATGCCACTCCTGCTTTCGTTGCTGTGGAGGTGTTGCGCAGTACTGCGGCGGTTTGCTCCGGTGTGGTGTCGTTGATGAAGGCGCCCATGGCGGCCTCGGAGCCGGCCAGGAACTTCAGCTTGTCAGCTGCCCGGCGCGGTGAGGTGAGCTCCAGATGGAACCGGCCGGCGGGGCGCAGTTGTGCGTCCAAGGGTGCCTGGTGCCAGGCGGCAATGTACGGGGTGGGCGTGTCGTACAGGTTGTCCAGGCGCCGCAGCACGTCAAGGTACATGAGCGCCAATTCGTCCCGTTCGGCGTCGCTGAGGGCGGTAAAGTCCGGGACGTGGCGGTGCGGGGTCAGGTGGATTTCCAGGGGCATGTGCGCGGCAAAGGGCACGTAGGCGCTGAAGTGCTCGCCCTGGGCGATCATCCGCTCACCGGATTCGGACTCCTTGGCCACAATGTCACCGAGCAAGGTGGCCCGGCCGTTGTGCGCGTCAAAGAACGTCCGGGCCGCCGTGGCCATGACCTCGCTGCGCGGCGGCACATAGGAGTACGCGTAGATTTGGCCGTGCGGGTGGTGCAAGGTCACACCAATGTCCTGGCCGCGGTTTTCAAAGGGGAAAACTTGCTTGACACCGGGGAGTGCACTGAGTGCCTCCGTCCTGTGCGCCCACGCGTCGATGACTGTGCGGGCACGCTCGGCGGACAGTCCGCCAAAGGAGCCCGTGTGCTCAGGGGTGAACGCAACCACCTCGCACCGGCCAAAGGCCCGTCCCGTGGTTCCCCAGCCGGGGCTGGCCGGTATGGCACCAACGGCCGGACCCAGGGACGGGAAACGGTTCTCAAACACTGCCACGTCATACGCCGAGTCCGGGATCTCGGAGAGGTTTGCCCCCGTGGTGGGGCAGAGCGGGCACTGGTCGGCAGGGGGCAGGTAGGTGCGGGTCTGGCGGTGTGCGGCAATGGCCACCCAGTCGCCGGTGAGGGCGTCGAAACGCAGCTCGCCCGTGTTCTCCTGCGAACGGGCATCCAGTGGACGGCTGTCGACGCCAACATGCTCCTTGGCCAATCCGCCGTCGTCGAAGTAAATGAGCTCCCGGCCATCGGCGAGAAGCGTGGTGGTGGCAATGGTCATGAGGACTTCCTGAGGGGAGCGGTGGCGGGCTGCGCCGCCGCTGGCGGGGCCTTGATGAAGTGTTGTACGAGCGGGGTGAACTGCTCGGCGGTCAGTGCGTTGACGGCGTCGTCGGTGATGATGGTGTCCACGGCACTCAGGGGCGCTATGGCAGCAAGGGAACGGACGTGGAATTTGGTGCTGTCGGCCAGAATGACCAAACGCGCGGCGCCGTCGATGAACGCCGCATTGGTCTCCGCCTCCAACCAGTTGGGGCTGCTCAGGCCACGATCGGCATCCAGACCGTGCACGCCCATGAAGCAAATATCTGTGTTCAGGCTGCCCAGCGCCAGGCGGGCCACGGGGCCCACGAGCGCCTCCGACGGCGTACGCTCACCGCCTGTGACAATGACCTTCAAATCCGAGGTGCCTTGTTGGCGGTATAGAAGATCGGCAACTTTCAAGGAGTTGGTGACCACTGTGAGAGTACGCAGCCGTTCCAGTTCGTGGCCCAGCAGCACGGACAGCTGGTACGTGGTGGTGCCGCCGGTCATGGCCAAGGTCATGCCGGGCTGGATGAGGGCCAACGCCTGCGTGGCGATGGCCAGCTTGCCCTCAAGCTGCTTGTCAACGTTGAGCAGAAAGCCGGGCTCCAGTGCGCTCAGGCGGGCCAGGCGCATGGCTCCGCCGTGAATCTTGCGGGCCAGTCCGTTCTGATCCAGGGCCTCGATGTCGCGCCGGATGGTCATCTCACTCACGTTGAGCGTTGCCGCAATATCTGCAACGCGCACAGCCTCATGAAGTTGCAGCTCCTTCAGGATGCGTGCCTGACGTTCCGGTGCCAGCATAGGAGACCTCCCGATAAAAGTGATCAAAATAAGTAGTTTTCAAACAAAATCTTACATTAGCGTGGGTTGTTTGTGCAGTCACCCGGCAAGAAATCCGGTAAGTTCTCCGCGGCCGAGGCGGTAATCTATTCCCCATGACAACTCCCATTCAAACCACGGGACTCCGGGCGGCCACAGGATCACAGTTCACCTTGGTGCGTGGTGATGCTACGGCCATTATTACCTCCCTGGCGGCCGGACTGCGCCACTATGACAAGGGTGGGGTGGCTCTGGTGGAGAGCTATCCGCTCGATGCCATAGCGCCCGGTGCCGCCGGAATCACGTTGGCGCCGTTCGCGAATCGGGTGGATGGCGGGCTGTGGGAGCTCGACGGCGTGGCACAGCAGCTGGACATCACCGAGGTTCCGCGCAACAACGCCATTCACGGGTTGTTGCGCAACATGGGCTACACGGCGTTGGAGCACACCCCGACGCATGTGCTCCTGGAAGCCACCATCCACCCCCAGCACGGCTACCCGTTCCTGGCCCGGCACCAGGTCCGCTATGAGCTGGGCGGGGCCGGGGAACTCCGTGTTGCCCAGACGCTCATCAACGATTCCGCCAGGCCGGCACCCTGTGTTCTGGGCGCCCACCCGTATCTCACCCTTGGCACGGTGGCTCCGGAGCAGTTGAGCATCACCGTCAAAGCGGCCAGCTACCTGAGCGCCAACAGCCGCATGATTCCCACCGGCACCGCGCAGGTCACCGGGCGTTATGATCTGCGTGCCGGCAAGGCAGTCCCGGTTTCGATGATGGACACGTGCTTCACGGAGTTGGTGACTGACGACGGCGTTGCCCGGCACACGCTGAGCGCTGCGGACGGTCGCAGCGTAAGTTTGTTCCACGACGGCACCGTCACCCACGTGCATGTGTACATCACCGACAACTTCCCGGGGCGCTCACTCGCGGTGGCCATGGAGCCGATGTCCGGGCCGGCCAATGCGTTTAATTCCGGCGACGGCCTGAGATGGCTGGCGGCCGGGGAGTCCTTCACCATGAACTGGGGGATTGACTCCCAGCTGGCCGTTTAGCCGCCCGCTTAGGCGCCCGTTTCATCCCCGTTTAGGCGCCCGGCACTGGCGCCGCGCCACGCTGACAATGGACACCGTTTAACGAATTTTTGCCCCATAGGGAATTATTGGTTTATGACGCCCTCACAGCACGAACAAGAGCGCTACTCACAACAGGACGCTTCGGTGGTCCCCTTTGGCATGCGGGTGGCCGGTGCCTGGTCCTGGCGGGTGGGCGCTGTCCTGCTTGTCTCGGCCATGCTCGTGTGGTTGCTTGGTCAAATCACCATCTTGATTGTCCCCGTCATGCTGGCAGCAATCCTTGCAGCATTGTTGCGACCGGTGGTCAATGGTTTAAAGAAAGTAGGTGTCCCACAAGGCCTGAGTGTGGCCATCGCCGAAGTGGGCATGATCGTCATTGTCTTGGGCGGGTTGTTTCTGGTGGGCCGTCAGATGGTGGCTGGTTTCTCCGCCTTGAGCGAGCAAGCCATCACGGGCGTGATTCAGATCCAGGAATGGTTGACGTCCGGTCCGCTGGGCATCAGCAATGATCAGATCAACAAATACCTCAACGAGGCCCTTGAGGCGGTGCAAAACAATACCAGCGTCATTCTCTCCAGCGCCCTGGGCGTTGGCAGCAGCTTCGGCCATTTCGCTGCCGGACTGCTCCTGACACTGTTCATCTTGCTGTTCTTCCTTTTGGAGGGCCCGGATATTTGGGCCTTCATTGTGAAGTTCTTTCCGCGCCGTGCCCGCCCCGCCGTTGATGGTGCTGGCCGTCGTGGCTGGCGCTCGCTGGGCAACTATGCGCGGGTGCAAATACTTGTGGCAGCCGTTGACGCCGTCGGCATTGGTGTTGGTGCCGCCATCATCCAAGTCCCGCTGGCCCTGCCCCTGGGCGTGCTGGTGTTTGTGGGCTCGTTCATTCCCGTCGTGGGCGCCCTGGTGACGGGGGCCGTGGCCGTGTTGCTGGCACTGGTGGCCAATGGCTGGGTGAACGCCTTGATCATGCTCGGCATTGTGTTGGCCGTTCAGCAGTTGGAAAGCCATCTCCTGCAACCGTTCATTATGGGCAGGGCAGTGTCCTTGCACCCGGTGGCTGTGATCTTGGCTGTTGCTGCAGGTGCCGGTGTTGGCGGGATCTTGGGCGCACTGTTCGCCGTCCCGCTCCTGGCAGTGACCAATTCCTTTATCCGCTACGTTGCCGAAAGAGGTTGGGAGAACGATCCCCTGCTGCCCGATATTTACGGGCTCACCCCCGTCCCGGCGGGACCTGCCGACTCACCCGAGGCCGAGAACGGCCCAGTCAAACCATAGGCGCCGCCGGTGGCCCCGGCGCGCACCACGCTTTTGCACCATCGAATTTCCGCAGAGAAAGAGAAAAGAACCGTGAACGCACCCAGCGATCTTCCCGTCACCCTGGCACAGATAGAACAGGCAAGGGAGTTGTTGGCGGAGATTACTGCGCTCACACCCATTGAAAGTTCGCGGGCTCTGGGCCGGTTGACCGGCTCCGAGGTGTTTTTCAAGTGCGAGAATCTCCAACGTGCCGGGTCCTTCAAGGTCCGGGGCGCCTACGTCCGCATGGCACGGTTGTCGCCGGAGGAACGGGCGCGCGGTGTAGTTGCGGCCTCGGCCGGAAATCACGCACAAGGCGTTGCTGTGGCGGCCAAGGCGCTGGGCATCAAGGCCCGGATCTACATGCCTGTGGGCGTGGCCCTGCCCAAACTTGCCGCAACCCGCGGACACGGTGCTGAGGTGGTGCTGCACGGCTTCAACGTCGACGAGTCCCTGGCCGAGGCTGAACGCTTCGCCAATGAGACTGGCGCGGTGTTTGTACACCCGTTCAACAATGTTGATGTGGTGGCCGGACAAGGCACCATCGGCTTGGAAATCCTTGACCAAGTGCCGAACGTGGACACCATCATCATGGGTGTTGGTGGCGGCGGGTTGCTGGCCGGCGTTGCCGTGGCTGTGAAGGCCCGGGCCAAGGAACTCGGCAGGGAAATCCGTGTCATTGGCGTCCAGGCGGAGAATGCTGCCGCGTACCCGCCGTCGCTCGCCGCCGATGCCCTGGTGCCCTTGAAGAAGGTCTCCACCATGGCCGACGGCATTGCCGTGGGCCGGCCAGGTCAGCTGCCGTTCTCGATCATCCGCGAACTCGTGGACGACGTCGTCACCGTCAGTGAGGACGCCCTGGCACGGGCCTTGATCTTCTTGTTGGAGCGCTCCAAAATGGTGGTGGAGCCGGCTGGCGCCGTGGGTGTTGCCGCGCTCATGGAAGGCAAGATCGAGAACCCCGGCACCACTGTCATCATCCTCTCCGGCGGCAACATTGACCCAATGCTCATGCTCAAGGTCATCCAGCGCGGTCTGGCAGCCGCCGGGCGTTTCCTGACGGTGCGCATCATGCTCAACGACAGGCCGGGCTCGCTCGCCACCATCTCGCGCATCATCGCCGAAAACGACGCCAACGTCACGGGAGTGGACCACACCCGCGTGGGTGGTTCCATCTCCATGGGTGATGTCTCCATCACCGTGAACCTGGAGACGAAGGGGCACGAACACTGCGAGCTGGTGTTGACGGCCCTGCGGGCAGAAGGCTTCCAGCCGATAGTGGTCCACTAGACCCCACACCCGCCTTTGCGCACCTGACCCGCAGAAAACGCCGAAAATCACGTCAAAAACGCTAATTTCGGGCGTTTTCTGCGGGTCAGATGCATAGGTGCGTAGGTTGCGTAGGTTGCGTGGTTGCGTGGTGCCGGTGCGCGTGAGATTTGCGGCCCCTCGCGTCATGAAGGGGAGGGTTGTTCCATTTCCAGCCAAACTGGTGAATACTTCTCTTGGTTCAGAGGTGAACCATAATAAGTGTCTACAAACGTGGGGGACATTGCCGTGGGCGGTCTTGTGGAAAATAGTGGGCGCCTGTGGCGGATGGTGGCGGGCATTGGCGCCTTCGTTGTGGTGCTGGGCATGGTTGGACTGTCCGGGCTCCCGGCGCAGGCCGCCCCCGGCTCCGACAGTCCAAGCGGCAGCCCGGCCGCGGTTGAAACCTCGGACGGTGTTGCCCCCGCGGCGAGGGTCCCATTCGCGTATCCCCTCGACGGGGACGTGATTACAGCGCAGCAGATGTTTAGCGGCGGAGGCTTCGCGGGACAGGTCATGAAGATACTCCACCAGGACGGCACACTTGTCTGTTCCGCAGCAACGGATGAGGACTGGATACTTTCCTGCGCGCCGCAAGCGCCTTTTGACCTTGGGCCCCTGACAGTTACTGCCGAACTCACCAGCAGCGACGGAACGGTGGAGACCACCGGGCCCTACCATTTCACTGTCACCGCCCGGCCTACAGTGGCGAGCCCACTGTCCGGCGCCGTGGTGGACGACTTGCCGGTGTTTACCGGCAGGGGCGAACCGGGTGCGGATATTGATATCCTCGGTGGGCAGAGCGGCCTATCAATATGTTCCGCCACGGTTGCAGCTGACGGGAGCTACAGCTGCACACCGCTTCGCCTACTGTCGGTGGGGACGAAGAGCTTTGTTCCCGCCCTGTCGAAAAACCGTGGAGGCCAGGTCACGGGCGAAGCCGTCACCATCACCGTTGCTGTCACACCGGCCATTACCAGCCCCGTCAACGGGAGCTTGGTCGCGGCAAAGACAGTGATTGAAGGAACCGCGGGGCTCTACACAAACGTGGACATCCTCGACGGCACCGGCAGCACAGTGTGCACGGCCACGACCGGGGACCATGGGATGTTTGCCTGCACGGCCGTGAGGCCACTGGGTGCCGGCAAGCACACGCTCACTCCTGTCCAGAGGAGCCTGATGGACGGCGGAGTGAGCCGGGGCGCTGGCATCGAGGTCACGGTTGCCGCCACGGAGGTGGCACAAACGTCCACGGCAACAGCTTCCGCCACTGGGTCCGCGGCCGCCACCATCATGGCGGCACCTGTCGCGGAGGTGAAGCCCAAGACAGCGCTAGTGCTGGCGGAAACGGGTGCCGGCATAGCCCTTCCCGGCGCCATTGGTGGACTGTTGCTTGGCGCCGGGGCGCTGGGGCTCACGTTCCGGCGTCGTCTGCGCGGATGAGAACTGTACTCTCACGGCAAGCCCAGCGTTTCGAGTCCGCCGCTTAAGTAACTGACCCGCAGAAAACGCCGAAAATTCACGGTTTCCGTGACTTTTTCGGCGTTTTCTGCGGGTCAGTTGCGACGGCGCGGCGATTAGCCCACGTACGGCTTGGCGGAGAGGATTTCCACATCAATGCTCTTGCCGTTGGGGGCGATGTAGGTGACCTTGTCACCGATCTTCTTGCCCACGATGGCTTCGCCCAGGGCTGAGCGTTCACTGAACACGTCAAGGTCCCCGGCACCCACCTCACGGCTGCCCAGCAGGAAAGTGGTTTCATCCCCGGCGATGGTGGCAACCACCACCATGCCCTGCTCCACGATGCCGTCGTCGGCAGGCGCCTGGCCCACGCGGGCGTAGCGCAGCATTTCGCTGAGCTGGCGGATGCGGGCTTCGATCTTGCCCTGTTCGTCCTTGGCTGCGTGGTAGCCGCCGTTTTCCTTTAGGTCGCCTTCCTGGCGAGCTTGTTCGATCTTGCTGACGATCTCCGCGCGGCCGGGGCCGGAGAGCTGAGCCAGCTCGCCCTGGAGGCGGTCAAAAGCTTCCTGGGTCAGCCATGCAGAGGGGGGCGCGCTGTTAGTAGTAGCCACGAAGTTCTCCTTGAATGTACAAAAGCAAAGGCCCCGCAGCAGGCGCGGCAGCGAAAAAATCACTGGTTCACCAAGCGGGGCAGAAGGTAATAGGGACTAGTTTAGTCAAAAAGGGAGATAAACCCAAGAATCGAGGCGGTGCGTGTTACGGCTACTTCACGATCCAACAGTTTTCCACCACGCCGGTGACGGCCAGTGAATCGGTTCTAATCTCACCACGCACGGTGGTGGTGCGGCCATTTTCGGCACCAACATCCTCGCCGTTGGGGCCCACCGTGACAACATTCCAGCCCACCACCGCGTAGCTGTCATTCATGGCCTTCAGCGCGCAGCGGGCTGTCGCGGAGGGGTCCTTGCTCACAGCCAGGTCCACAGTCGTCATGGTGCCGTCGGCGACGTTGTAGCTGAGGATTTTTTGGGAAACTCCAGTGTTTCCGCCAATAACAACCCACAGAATCCACGTCAGGGCGAGCACGCCTGCCATGATGAGCAGAACGAGTTTGTTTCGCTTGGACAGGGCCCGCTTGGGTGTGCCGTAACGATTGGTTAGGCTTGTAGCTGCTGGAGAATCTGAGTTTGTCACTGCATCCACTTGTGTCTGTTCCACGGGGTTCCGTGGCCTGGCCGCCCACAGTCGATGAAGGCGTTGGACTCAGATAAGTTTAGCGTTTATTTGAGCCCAAGAATTTTGTCCCATAGTTTTCACAGGATTGAAGGTAGCCCCATGAACGGTAATGAGAGCACAGTTGCGCAGCCGCTGCGACTTTTGGCAGTTCATGCCCACCCCGACGACGAGGCGAGCAAGGGTGCCGCCACGATGGCCTCCTATGCTGCTGCCGGGGTTGAGGTCATGGTTGCCACCTGCACAGGTGGGGAGCGCGGTGACATTCAAAACCCGGCCCTGATCGGTGACCCCCATTCCGACCGTGACATGGGTGGTGCGCGCAGGCTGGAAATGGCCAAGGCGGCCACGATCCTGGGCATCTCCCAGCAATGGCTGGGATTCACTGACTCCGGCCTGCCCGAAGGGGACCCCCTGCCGGAGCTGCCGGCCAATAGCTTCGCGCTCAAACCCCTGGAGATCGCGGCGGCGCCGCTGATTCGGCTGGTGCGCCGTTTCCGCCCGCACGTCATCATCTCCTACGACGAGAACGGCGGCTACCCCCACCCGGACCACATCATGGCGCACAAAATCGCCGTGGAGGCGTTCACCGCGGCCGGGGACCCCGAACGCTACCCTGGCACCGGGCAGGCATGGGAGCCGTCCAAGCTCTACTACGATTTGGCCTTCAACCCGCAACGCTTCCGGGCCCTGCACTTCGCCTTGGAGGAGGCGGGGCTGACCTCGCCGTACGCCGAACGGCTCGCCGCCTGGCTTGAAGCCGACTCCGAGGGCCACACCATGCCCGTCAGCAAGCACCCCACCACCACGCAAATCGACTGCGGCGACTTTTTTGAAAGCCGCGACGACGCCTTGCGCGCGCACGCAACCCAGGTGGATCCGGGCGGTTTCTTCTTTGCCGTCAGCCCGGCCATGCAGCGAAAAGTGTGGCCGTGGGAGGACTATTCCTTGATTAGCTCCCGCGTACCCACCACTGTGCCCGAAAACGACCTCTTCGCTGGCCTACGATAGATAGTGGACGTTTCCCGCTGGCACCACGCCTGCCGGGGATGAAACGAAAGACGGATAGTGCACACTTTGATTTTGCTTGCCACCACTGACCCCGCAGTTCCCACGCCCGGCGGCCTGCGCCCCGGGCTGACCGAGGACCAGATCACCCCCGGCCTGCTGGGGTTCGTTGTGACCTTCAGCATCGTGATCATCATGTTCTTCCTGATCCGCGACATGGTCAAGCGCATTCGCCGCGTCCGGTACCGGGCCCAGGTTGAGGAAGGCCGGGCCGGCGGCTCCCATGGCCCGGATGCCGAATTCATGGGCATCCCCATCATGAGGGACGACGCCGGGACTAGTGTCCCAGCGCCCGCCCCCGATTCCGCTGTGGTCAAGGAAGCAGACGCCACCACCGCACCCGAAACGGATGCGAAGTAGCCTTTAGCCATGAACAGGCTGGCGGATGAACCAAGTGCTTACCTTCGCCAGCACGCCCACAATCCTGTGGCCTGGCAGCCGTTTGACGACGCCGCCTTTGCCGAAGCGCTGGCACGTGATGTACCCATTTTCTTGTCGGTGGGCTACGCCGCGTGCCACTGGTGTCATGTCATGGCGGGGGAGTCCTTTGAGGACCCCGTAGTGGGTGCGTATCTGAACCAGCACTTTGTCGCCATCAAGGTGGACCGCGAGGAACGCCCCGACGTGGACGACGCCTACATGGCGGCCACTCAAGCTCTGAGCGGCCAAGGGGGCTGGCCCATGAGCGTGTTTCTGACCCCCGACGGGCGCGCTTTTCATGCCGGGACCTATTTTCCGCCCCAACCAAGCCCGGGGCGGCCCTCCTTCCGGCAGCTCCTTGCAGCAGTCCAGGAGGCGTGGAGTGAACGCCGGGACGCGGTGGAGCAGAGCGCCAACGACCTCGCGCAGGCTCTGTCGCAGCCGCTGTGGCAGATCCGTGCGGCGGGCAGGCCAGCTGCGGCGGGTGAGTCATCCGCCGTCGAACTTTCTCCGGCGCCAACAACAGATTGGGGTGCTGCGGCGCGGGACGCCGTCGCCGCGATGGCCGGTGCCGAGGATCCCGAGCACGGCGGATTTGGCACGGCCCCAAAGTTTCCACCCACCCCGGCCCTGGAATTCCTGATCCGTTGTGCCGCCGGTGACGCGGCTGGCACGGGCAGGGACGCGCAAGGCCTTGCCGGGCGAACCCTCGGCGCACTGGTCAACTCGGCCCTTTTTGACCAAGTGGCCGGCGGCTTTGCCCGGTACAGCGTCAGCGCAGACTGGTCAGAGCCGCACTACGAGAAAATGCTGTACGACAACGCTGGCCTGCTGCAGGCATTGGTGCATTGGATCAGATTGGCCCAGGCGCAGCCAGGGGCCGGTCAGCAAGAAGGGCAAGCGCTCAGTGTTGAGGATGCCCGCGCCGCTGCGGACGCGACGATTTCCTGGCTCGTGGAAGAATTGCGGCTGCCCGGCGGCGCCTTCGCCTCATCCCTGGATGCCGACACAGTGATAGACGGCGTGCACCACGAGGGAGCCAGCTACCAGTGGGGCATGGCTGAGCTGAACGCGGCAGCCGCGGAGGCAACGGGCGCATTGACCGGCAGTGATGAGGCCGAGAAACTCGCATCCTTCGTTGCAGGGTTCATGAACATCCCCGGCACCGGAAAGGCACCTTTCCATCCGGGCCGCCCCCTGGGGCCCGGCGAGCGTCACGCCTGGGGCTTGATCCGCCCCGCCCTGGTGCGCCAGCGCCAACTGCGCACCCTGCCGGCCCGGGATGAGAAAGTGGTGGCGGCGTGGAATGCCATGCTCATGGGGGCGCTGGCGGAGGCGGCCATGGTGCTGGGGGAGCCCGCCCACCTGAGGCGCGCTGTGCAACTGGGCGAGTACTTGCGGGCAGTGCACTGGGATGGGCAGCTGTCGAGGGTTTCCCACGCCGGTCAGGCACGGGGCATCCAGGGACTACTCGAGGACTATGCCGCCTGCGCCAAGGCGTACCTGACACTGTATGCGGCCACGGGGGACAGGCGCTGGTTTGAGTTTGCCGGCCAACTCATTGCTGCCCTCGAGCAGGACTTCATTGCAGATTCGGTGGTGTTCAACCAGGGCACCCGGAGTGGAACGCGGGGCGCCCGGTACGGATCACGCTTTGCCGATCCCTTCGACAATGCCACGGCAAGCGGTGTGGCCATGCTCGCCGAAGCCTTCACCGCCTGGGCCTGCTACACGGGGTCGGAGCGGCATAGGCGGATCGTTGAGAATCTGTTGGCAACGGTGCCCGAACTGGCGCGCAGGGCGCCACGGTCGGTGGGTGGGGTTTTGGCTGCCGCACTGGCGTGTGCAGCCGGGCCACTGGAGATTGCCGTGGTGGGGCCGGCCGGTGAGGCACGCGCTGCCTTGGTGCGGCAGGCCTGGTTGGCCAACGCCCCGGGTGCGGCCATAGCAGTGTGGGACGGCCTGGGTCCGGTGCCCGTGCCGCTCATGGCCGGCCGCTCCCTCGGCGAGCGTGCCCTCGGCGAGCGTGCCCAAGCTGGCGGGATGGGCGCTGCTTCGGTGGTGCCGCTGGCCTACGTCTGCAAGAACATGGTGTGTGCGCGGCCCGTGGAAACACCGCAGGAACTCCAACACCTGCTGTCCTGAAGCGGCGGCGGCGGCGATGGCGGCGGCTTGCCGATGGCCGCGCCCACGTGTTTTTGCTGTTTCTGAGAGTCATTTCACGCAATCCGCTGGGCTCGGCTAGATTGTTCTCGAACACGTCTCCGTCCGGGGATCTGTGGGGAGATTCGAAGAAGGAAACAAAAATGCGTGTACTGCGCCGTGTCATTTTTCCAATTGTGTGGGTGTTGGTTTTCGCGGTCATAGCCGTGGCTTTGGTCAAACTGGCCTTCATTGACGGGCTCAAGGACGACGGAGAGCAGCCGGTGCCCCAAGCCCAGGTTGCAGCACCCGTCATTGCCGTCAACCGGGCCACGGTGACCAACACCGTCGAAGTGGCCGGCACGGTGCAAAGTGATGCTGCCACGCCGGTACGCTCCACGGCGGCGGGCAAGGTGGTGTTCCTCTTCGTTGAGAAGGGTGCGCAGCTGGCCGCAGGGGATCGAGTCTTTCAGGTTCGCAGCGAGGTAGTGCCCGATCCCGACACCGCTGTGGCTCCCGCGGACGACGACGAATCGGCGGACACTGCGCAGGCCCCGACGGCACCTGTCTATGCCTTCACCAAGGTGCTGGCCCCGGTGGCCGGCACCTTGGACACGCTCTCAGTGTTGTTGAACCAGGAAATCAGTGTTGGGGACAACACTGGCTCCGTCAGCCCGGGCACATTCTCCATCACTGCGTCCCTGACCACTGCGCAACAATTCCGCCTCCTGGGCAAGCCAAGTTCCGCCACCGGCACCATCACCAACGGCCCGGCACCGTTCACGTGCAACAACGTTCACATGAGCAACAAACCCGCTGACGATGACGCCCCTGCCGACGCTGCGGCCGTGCCCGGTGCACAGGAGGCCGCCCCGCCAACAGACGGCAGCACCGGGCAGGTCAGTTGTGCCGTGCCTGCCGCGACGACCGTTTTCCCCGGGCTCGGGGCAACCATCACCCTCACGGCCGGTGAAGCGAAGGACGTGCTGACTTTGCCGCTGACTGCCGTCAAGGGCAGTGTCCAAAACGGCGTGGTCTGGGTTCCCACGGTGGACGGAAGCGGGGAACCGGAGGAGCGCAAGGTGGTGTTGGGGCTCAACGACGGGGACAAGGTGGAGATCAGCTCCGGACTGGTCGACGGCGACCACGTGCTGGAGTTTGTGCCGGGGGCCGACGCCGTGGTCCCGGCCGGGCAGATGGCCGGTTTCGGCCAGATGGGCGGCTGACGATGACGATCATCTTCCCTCCTGGCGATGACAGTGCCGCCCCAGACGGTGCAAAAACCAGCCGTGACGCCAGCGCACCGCTGGTGGACTTGCGCAAAGTCACGCGCAGCGTGGTGTTGCCCGACGACGAACAGCTGCATATTCTGCGCGGCGTTGACTTGCAAGTCCGGGTGGGTGACCATACAGCCATAGTGGGACGCTCAGGCTGTGGAAAATCAACCCTGCTGAACATTCTTGGCCTGCTCGATGTGCCCAGCAGCGGCCAGATGCTCTTTGATGGGACCCCTGTGGAAAGACTGCGCAACAACACCCGGGCAAAACTGCGTGGTTCCAGCATCGGTTTTGTCTTCCAACAGTTCAACCTGCTGCCCGGACGCACGGCGTTGGAGAACGTGGTGACACCGCTGATGTATGCCGGCCGGAAGGAATTCTGGCGCCGCAACACACTCGGGCTGGAGATGCTGGACAGGGTGGGGCTCGCCGCGCGGGCCGGCACACAACCGCACATGCTCTCCGGTGGTGAACAACAACGTGTGGCCATTGCCCGTGCCCTGGTGCGCCGGCCCCGGCTGATCCTGGCGGATGAGCCAACGGGTGCCCTGGATGTGGAGACAGGCCAGGCCGTCATGGATTTGCTGGACACCATTGCCACCGAATCCGGGGCAGCCCTGGTGACCATCACCCACGACCTCAACGTCGCCGCACGGGCCCGCACCAGGTACCGGCTGGACGCCGGTGTCCTCACGGTCACCGAGGGTATTGCCACGGCAGATGTCCTTCTGGGGGCCGGCGCATGACTGCACTGATTTCGGCCATGGTGGAAGCCTGGTCAGAGCTGCGGATCCACAAGACGCGGGTGCTGTTGGCCCTGGTTGGTGTTGCCCTGTCCGTTGCCGTCCTGACCACTGTGGTGGGCGTGGGCAATCTGGCCCGGGAAGGCATGCGGCTCGATTCCGAGCGCTACGGCGGCCGGGAAGCAACCCTAAGCGTGTCCATCTATGCGGACCCGGCCACGGCCCAGGCGCCGGATGCGGACAGGACGGCGAAGGTTTTGGACGCAACTGTGGAACGCTATGGCTTCACGCATGCCTCCCGCCTCACGCAGACGGAGGGCAGATTTCAGTTCCCCACCGGGGTCCAGAGTGTGCAGCTGACAGTGGTTGACCCGCAGTACGGGGCTATTCACCGGGTCGAGGTTGCCCAGGGAGGCTGGTTTGCCGCGGACGACGCCGAAAGGTTGGCTCCCGCCGTCGTCGTCAATGAAGCGTTTTATGCAGCCGCCGGAGCGCCCAACCTCACCACTGCTCCGCAAATCACTGTGCTGGGTTCGAACAGCGCAACGGCGGTGATCATCGGCGTGATGCCCAATCAGTACCCCGAGGAAGCGCCGCAAGCGTTCATGCTGACGTCGGCGGCGCAGGCCATCGGTGCGGCACAGGACCAAGGCGGCATGGGGCAGGAACTGAGGATCTGGGTGCCTGCCGGCATGGCTGAGGAGCTGGCACCGGCGTTGAACGCCGACTTGGCGCAGCAGCTCCCCGGGGCGGAAGTGATCGTGAACCGCAGCGACTACGCCGCCCAAGGCGACCCGTTCGCCATGGTGCAGCTCATGGTCTCCGGCATTGCTGCCTTAATCCTGGTGCTCGGAGCCGTGGGGCTGCTGAACATCTCCATGGTCACGGTGCGCTACAGGGTGCGCGAAATCGGCATCCGGCGCAGCTTCGGGGCCACCTCGGGACGCATCTTCACGGGCGTCATGATGGAGTCGGTGGTGGGCACCACAGTGGCCGGCGCCGTCGGTGTCATGCTGGCGGTGGCAGTGGTTAAGAACCCGTTTGTGGAGTCGAAAGTGGCGCCGGGCCTGGATGCCTATCCGGCTTTTCCGGTGGAAGCTGCCCTGTTGGGGCTGGGCTCGGCAGTGCTGGTGGGCGCGCTCGCAGGCGCCATACCGGCCCTTGTGGCGATCCGGGTCAAGGTCATTGACGCCATCAGGTTCTAGCTCACAGGGTTCTGGGCCGGCCACGGTAACGGATGGCCCAGAACCCGCAGCGTGATGGGGGATCCGGCAGCGGTTGTTGTGCCGAGCTCCTCGAAGCCCCACTTCCTGTACAGGGCGCGGGCCGGGGTGGCCTGGTCGTAGACGCCCAGCATCACGTGGGTTTCGGGCCTGTTGGCCAGGAGCCTGCGCACGCACTCCCTGGCCAGGCCCCTGCCGCGGTGCGGGGCGGCCACAGCCAGCTCCTGGATCACCACAATGTTTTCCGGGCAGGCTGTCCGGTACTGGGAGTCTGGCGTCACGGCATCAGCCACTATTTGCTGCCACGGGGCATCCTCCGCCAGCCCGTGGGACAAGGCGAAGGCTGCCAGGATGCCATCGCTGTGGACCACTACCAGCCGCCCGCCCGGCTGGGCCAGTTGAACTGGACCCCAGCCGGTGATGGTGACCAACTCCGCCGGGTCCTCAAGGTAGGGATCCGCAGAAAAGGTTGCGCTAAAGAGCATGGACACCTCCGCCCACAGGGCGGGTGGGGCGTGGCCGGCGAAACTGCTAGTCAAAAACAACGAGGACCACAGCCACAAAGTGCGTGGCAAACGCTGCCACGGTGAGGGAGTGGAAGAGCTCGTGGAAGCCAAAGTGCCGGTGGCTGAAGTTGGGCCGCTTGATCCCGTAAATCACTGCACCGGCAATGTACAGGGCGCCACCGAGGCAGATCAACAGGGTCGGGACGGGCCCGGCCGCCCAGAACTGCGGGAGGAAGAACAGTGCCGTGATGCCCAGCAGAACGTAGATGGGAACGTACAACCAGCGCGGGGCGTTGACCCACACCACGCGGAACAAGACGCCCGCGATGGCGCCGAGCCAGATCATCCAGAGCAGCACAGTGGCGGTGGGTCGTGGCAGCATCAACGCCGACAACGGTGTGTAGGAACCGGCAATGACTATCATGATGTTGCTGTGGTCCAAGCGTTTGAGCAGGGCCCTGGTTTTTGGTGACCAATTCCCCCGATGATATAGCGCGCTTGTGCCAAAAAGCATGACGCCGGATGCCACGTAGATTGCGCAGGCAAGCTGGGCGGGCCGGCTGGGCGCCAACAGCACCAGGGTGATCCCGGCCAGGAATACCACTGGAGCGGTTCCGGCGTGAAGCCAGCCCCGCCAGGACGGTTTGAGGTCTTCGCCAGCAACGGGAATCATGAAAAAAGCATATCGCAGCCCCCGCCGTGGTTACTAGCCAGTAACATGAGCGTTGGCTGCGCCTGGTGAGAATTGGCGGCACCTGCAGGTAATCTAGAGCTAGCAAGATTCGCAGGCCGCAGGGCCACTATTCGCAAAGGCCCGGTGCACACTCATGCGACTGTTTACCGATTCGGTGCGGATGCCCAAGCTGCTGTACAACTACTACGAGCGGCGCTTGGCCAAGTCCCTCGATGCCAACAGCGTGCCCGGACACATTGGTGTCATGGTTGACGGCAACCGCCGGTGGGCCAAGCAATTCAACGCACCCACCGGTGAGGGCCATCAGGCCGGCGCCGACAAGATTCTGGAATTCCTGGGCTGGTGCCAGGACTTGGGCATCAAAGTTGTCACGCTCTACATGCTCTCCACCGACAATATGAACCGCTCCCAGGAAGAGCTTGATGAGCTCATGGGCATCATCGCCAACACCTTGGACCTGCTCGACGCCGACGTGGACATCAGCGTGCACGCCATGGGCGCCCCCGAACTCCTTCCGGACTATCTGGCCGCACGGCTCTCCTCCCTGACAGCACGCACGCCGGCGAAGGAACGCATCCACGTCAACATGGCCATCGGCTACGGCGGCCGGCGCGAAATTGTTGACGCCGTCCGTGAACTGCTCCTTGACGCCGACGCCCAGGGCCGTGCCATGGCGGAGGTTGCCCAGTCGCTGACAGTGGATGACATTTCCAGGTTCCTGTACACCCGCGGCCAGCCCGACCCGGACCTGGTGATCCGCACGTCCGGGGAGCAGCGCCTTTCGGGTTTTTTGATGTGGCAAAGCGCCTACAGCGAGTTTTACTTCTGCGAGGCCCTCTGGCCGGCGTTTCGAAAAATCGACTTCTTGCGCGCCCTGCGCGACTACGCCGGCCGCAGCCGCCGATTTGGCAGTTAGGGTTGCGCGAACAGTTTGCCAAGCGTTAATCCGCAGGGTCGGCGCGCCGCCACCACAAGACCGTTTGGCGGCGTAGTTTAGGCATAACGGAGGGCAACTCCGCTCGCCGTACCGAATAGAATCCGGACGCCTTGTGACGCTCCGGAGGGCTGGAGTCGACGTGGTTGAAGCATTGAACCTTGAGCAGCATTCAGCAAGCGCGCCAGTAGCGGCGAAACTGCGCAGTTACGTCATTGACACCTCAGTTTTGTTGGCAGATCCGCGAGCCATCACGCGTTTTGCCGAACATCAGGTGATTGTGCCGATTGTTGTCATTTCGGAGCTGGAAGCCAAACGCCACGACCCCGAACTGGGCTACTTTGCCCGCACAGCCCTGCGCCTGCTCGATGATCTGAGCACCCAGAACGGCGGCTTGAGTGAGCCTGTTCCCTTGGGGCACGACGGCGGGACCTTCCGGGTGGAGCTCAACCACGTGTCGCTGGAGGTGCTTCCGGCGGGCATGCGCGGCGGTGACAATGATTCGCGCATCCTGGCCGTGGCCAAGAACCTTGCCAATGAGGGCCACAACGTCACAGTGGTGTCCAAGGATGTCCCCATGCGTGTGAAGGCGTCAGCCATGGGCCTGGCCGCGGAGGAGTACCGCAACGAGCTGGTCCACGATTCGGGGTGGACAGGTGTTGACGAAATTCATGCCACGGACTTCGAGATGGCTGCCCTGTACAACCACGAGGCGGTGGCCATTCCCGAGGCGGCGGCCCTGCCGGTGAACACCTCCCTGGTCATCACCAGCAACAGGGGATCGGCGCTGGGCAGGGTTGGCGCCGACCAGAACGTGCGCCTGGTGCGTGGGGACAGGGACGTCTTTGGCCTGCACGGCCGCTCGGCCGAACAGCGCCTCGCCCTGGATCTGCTCATGGACCCGGAGGTGGGCATCGTGTCCCTCGGCGGGCGGGCCGGTACGGGCAAGAGCGCGTTGGCACTGTGTGCCGGGCTGGAAGCGGTCCTGGAACGCAACGAACACAAGAAGGTTGTCGTCTTTAGGCCCCTGTACGCGGTGGGTGGCCAGGAGTTGGGCTTCCTGCCCGGTTCCGAAGGCGAGAAGATGAACCCGTGGGCGCAGGCGGTCTTTGACACGCTCGGTTCGGTGGTCTCCGAAACCGTCATGGACGAGATCATGGCCAGGGGCCTGCTGGAGGTGCTGCCGCTGACCCATATTCGTGGCCGGTCCCTGCATGATTCCTTCGTCATTGTTGACGAGGCACAGTCACTGGAGAAGAACGTGTTGTTGACTGTCATGAGCCGCATCGGCCAGCGCTCCAAGATAGTGCTCACCCACGACGTGGCGCAGCGTGATAATCTGCGCGTCGGCCGGCACGACGGCGTCGTGGCCGTTGTGGAAACGCTCAAGGGCCACCCGCTCTTTGGCCACGTCACCCTGACCCGCTCGGAACGATCCCCCATTGCGGCACTCGTCACCGAAATGTTGGAGCGGGCCGAAATCTAACCCCCTCTTCATCTGTGTGGCAGTTGTTGGACCGGAACTTGAATTTTAGGGGTGGTTGCAACACTGGGTGGTTAGCTTGGTATCAGTAGATCACGGAATACTTCGGCTGGTGTTTTCCAGCCGAGTGACTTGCGGGGGCGTGCGTTGA